>NZ_RFLV01000002.1:600000-798012 GCF_004920405.1 Pseudomonas leptonychotis | reverse complement strand
GATTACATCGAGATGTTCTACAACCCAAAACGCCGACACGGTTTCAACAATCAGCTGTCGCCTGTAGAGTTTGAAAAGCGCTATTTCCAGAGGTTGGAGAGTGTCTAGAAAACCAGGGGCGATTCAGAGTGCCTGCGTGGAGTCCGAATCCATCGTTTATGGTTGCATCCGTGACTGGCCCTCAGAGAGTCCGGCGGAGAGCCGTTTGCGCCGTGAAATAAACCGTCAGGTGCTTGATCAGCTCCCGGCAGGTGATGCCTGGAGTTTTCTTGGGCGGGAGATGTTTGCCTGCTGTGAACAGCCGGGCGATGGCTTGTACCAGACTCAAGTGATCCACTTTGGCGCCAGTTACCGCACCGTGGAGTATGAGTGGAGCCTGTGGATCAAGCAGTTCGAAGCGCTGCTCAAGCGCCTGTACTGGGCCAGTGCAGTGGTGCACCTGGAAACAGAGTTGAACGGTACGCACACCTTCCGCTGGGAGTCAGACAATGGCTTTCACAGCCCGCAAGAAGGTGAATTGCGCGTGCGCTGTGCCTGGGAGCGCGAGGGCGGCCTGCGCGGTTAGCAGGCCAGTTAATCCTCAAGCCCTTCCAGCGCATCCAGCCATTCTTTAGGCACATCGCGTTTCATCGCCAGCTGGCATTGCTGGCTGTCCGCATCGAAGACAATTACTGCCTGGCCTTTGCTCAGCGCGTGGCGTACTCGTTCGATACGTGTGTCGAGCGGGGTTTCATCACCATTATCGGTGCCGTCACGGGTGACGAAGTCTTCGATCAAGCGGGTCAGGGTGTCAGCTTCGAGCAGGTGGTAAGGGATCAGCACGGGGTAGCCTCCAGAGCGCAGCGGCGATGCTAACGCGCGTAGCCCTGGCTGGCCATGCTTGCTGAGCACTTATTGGGTGGGGGGTGTGGCTGGCTGCAGGTAGGCTTCTAGCGTGCTGTAGAGTTTGCTGCTGTCCAGCGGTTTGCCGAGAAAATCATTCATCCCTGATTCGGCCCCGTGCTGGCGATGCTCATCAAGAATGTGCGCGGTCAGAGCGATGATTGGCACGGCTGGCAGGTTGTGCGCACGTTCCAGGCGGCGGATCTGCCGGGTGGCTTCGAAGCCATCCATCTCCGGCATTTCGCAGTCCATCAGGATCAAGTGCGTGGCACTCGGGTCACGTTGGTATTCATTGAGCGCGGCCAAACCGTTGGTTACCAGGCGCACATTGTAGCCGCGCTTCTTCAGAAAGCCCTGAACCACCAACTGGTTTACCGGGTTGTCTTCGGCCACCAAGATGCACGGTGCGTTGCCAGTGTCGTTGTAGGTTTTCACAGGTGGTTTTATCTCGGCAACGCGTGGCTCTTCATAGAGCTCTAGCAGTGCACTGCGCAGTGCATTAATCGCCAGCGGTTGTGGCAGACCCAGCAAACGTAAGCCTGTCGGGTTGGGCAATTGCTGGCATTGCTCGGGTGCGCAGAGTAACAGCACGCGCTGACCGGGCAGCAACAGCGGGCGCAGTGAATCCAGCCAGTGCTGGATGCTACCCGGCCAAGGCGCCATCAGCACGAGCAGCGGTGGCGTGACGAAATCTTCTAAATAACCAAGCAGGGATTCCGGGTTCTGACAGCGCTCAGTGCGCATGCCCCAACGTCCTAGCAGTCGGCTCAGTGCGTCCAGACCGAGGCCGTCCAGGGACGTGAGCAGAGCAGTACGGCCTTTTAATAACTCGTACAGTGGGTCGCCGGGCAGAGGCTCGTCGGCTTGCGGGATGTCGAAGGCGAAGCGCGTGCCCTGGCCCGGTGTGCTCTGTACTTCGATGCGTCCGCCCATCATCTCCACCAGCTCCTTACTGATCGACAGGCCCAGGCCGCTGCCGCCATAACGGCGGGTGGTGCTGGAGTCGCCCTGCGCAAAGGATTCGAATAACTGAGTCAGGGCTTGATCGCTGATGCCGATACCGCTGTCGCTGATGGCGAACACCAGGTGCGGCTTACCTTGGGAATCGTTGCGCCGGCAAACGTTGAGCGCTACGTGACCTTCGGCGGTGAATTTCAGGGCATTACTGAGCAGGTTCATCAACACCTGCTTGAGCCGGGTTGGGTCGCCCTGGGCCCGACAGGGGACGCCGCTTTCCAGGCTGACATAGAGGCGCAGGCGTTTATCCAAGGCCTGCCCGGTGAACAAGCTGAGGGTTTCGGAAATCAGCTCTTCCAGGTCGAACTCAATGTGCTCAAGGCTGAGCTTGCCGGATTCGATCCGTGCGTAATCGAGGATGTCGTTGATCACCGCCATCAGCGAGCTGCCGGAGCTGGAAATGGTGTCGACGTAAAAACGCTGGCTACGGTCCAGTGGCGTTTCTTTGAGCAGTTGCAGCATGCCCAGCACGCCATTGAGTGGCGTGCGGATTTCGTGGCTCATCTTGGCCAAGAAACGGCTCTTGGCCAGGTTCTCGATTTCCGCCTGCTCGGCGGCGCGGCGTGACTGGAAGCCTTCTTCTTTGAGCAGGTTGATGCGGTCGGCCAGACCGATGGACAGGGTGATTAGCTCGATAGTGACGCCGATCTTCACCGCCGTGGCGCCAAACACGCCAAACACTTCCACACCTAACGAGCCGGTGGTGGCCTGGATAAAGGCGAACAGCAAAATGGCCCAGGCCAGGGTGTAGTAAGAGCCGTAGCGTACGCCGCGACGCCAGATATACAGACCGGTGAGCAGCAGGGTCAGTGAAACCAGCGACACCGTCACACTGGCCAGGATGTTCCACGCGCTGAAGCCGATCAGCGGCACCGAGAGTAGGCAGCCAGCGCAGACCAGCATTAATAGGCGCAGGCCGGTATCCAGGCGCGGGAAGTATTGTGGGGCATGCAGGAAGTGACGGCTGAACTGGATAGCGGTCAGGCAGTGCAAGTACATCAGGATGTAGATGCTCACCGATTGGAACGCCACATGTTCGGGCAACAGCTTGAACAGCATGCCGTCGAAACAGGCGGCCAGCAGGCCGACGTTGAGGTTGTAGGCCAGGTACCAAAGGTAGGCGGATTCACGCAGTGAGATAAACAGGAACAGGTTGTAGCAGAACATCGCGAACAGCACGCCGTAGAACGCACCGTTAAAACCCATGAGGTTTTCCTGGGCGGCGGCGCTGGCTTGGTAGGTGCTGAAGAACACCGGCATAAAGATCGTACTGCTGGTGCTGACCCGTATCAGCAGCGTGCTTTCTCCGCTGGCTACGTCGAGTGGGAACCAGAAATTACGCACCTGCACGGGGCGTTGGGAAAAGGCGTAGCGGTCACCGCTTTCCTGCATGTGCCACGGGCCATCGGCCGTGCGGATATACACCTGCAGGTGATCAAGCAGCGGATAGTTGACTTCCAGATACCCGGCCAGGCTATGCGTCAGGCTGTTATTGAGTTTGAGCTTGAACCACCAGACCGATTCATTCTTGCCGAGGTTCGCGTGCGGGCCTTGCACCGGGGTAAAGCGCTGGTCAGCCAGTGCACCGACCTGTTCGATGCTCATGCTGCCCTGTGGGTCTTCCAAGTAGGCCATGGACGGCCCCAGCGACAGGCGTAGGTCACTGCTGTCCAGCGTTGCAGGCGATAGCGCCCACGCCGGGCCGCAGAGCCAGAACAATACCAATGCCAGCCATATCCGAGGCATTCACCAACCTCATTATTATTATCTGGGGCCTGATAGTTGGCTCCGCGTCATGCCATCACTTTGCCCGGATGCGCGCAGCCCTTCAAGCGTCCTGATCGCGTGGGCGCAACAAGCTGTCGACAGTGGGTACGCGGGTGTCACTTTCCATCTGTGCATCGTGTTCCAGTTGATGGCTGAAGCGCTCTAGCGAGCCCTGTGCCGGTTGAGCATCGCTGGCAAATACCGGCGGGCTGAGCATGTAGGCGGTGAGCAGGCGGCTGAGAGCCTTGAGGCTGTCGATATGTGTGCGCTCATAGCCGTGGGTGGCATCACAACCAAAGGCCAGCAAGGCCGTGCGGATGTCATGGCCGGCAGTCACGGCTGATTGTGCGTCGCTGTGGTAGTAGCGGAACAGGTCGCGGCGCACCGGCACTTCATGCTCGCTGGCCAAACGCAGCAGCTGGCGCGACAGGTGATAGTCGTACGGGCCGCCAGAGTCCTGCATGGCCACACTGACGGTGTGTTCGCTGGATTGCTGGCCCGGTGCAACCGGGGCGATGTCGATGCCGACAAACTCGCTGACATCCCAAGGCAGGGCGGCAGCGGCTCCGGAACCGACTTCCTCGGTGATGGTGAACAGCGGGTGACAGTCGATCTCCAGCTCAAGGTCGTTATCCTTGATGGCTTTGAGCGCGGTGAGCAGGGCCGCAACGCCAGCCTTGTCGTCCAGATGGCGAGAGCTGATATGGCCGCTTTCGGTGAACTCCGGCAGCGGGTCAAACGCGACGAAATCACCCACCGAAATGCCCAGCGACTCGCAGTCGGCGCGGGTGCTGCAATACGCATCCAGGCGCAGCTCGATATGGTCCCAACTGATTGGCAACTGGTCCACGGCGGTGTTGAAGGCGTGCCCTGAGGCCATCAATGGCAGCACGCTGCCGCGAATCACGCCGTGATCGGTAAATACGCTGACGCGGCTGCCTTCGGCGAAACGGCTTGACCAGCAACCCACTGCCGCCAGACCCAGGCGACCGTTGTCTTGCAGCTCGCGGACGATGGCGCCAATCGTATCCAAGTGCGCCGATACGGCGCGGTCGGGGCTGCTCTGTTTACCTGTGAGGGTGCCGCGAATGGTGCCGCGGCGGGTCATCTCGAAGGGGATGCCAATCTCTTCTAAGCGTTCGGCTACATAACGCACGATGGTGTCGGTAAAGCCGGTAGGGCTGGGAATGGCGAGCATTTCCAGCAATACCTTTTGCAGATAATCGAGATCAGGTTCAGGGAGTTGCTGCATATAAGTTCTCCTGGCGAAAATTGTCTGGGCGGTCTGCGATCTCGTAGGGTGGATGAGGCTTTATCCATCCACCCAATCGCGATGGTGGATGAGAAAGGCGTCAGTTATGCGCCCCGATCCACCCTACACAGTTCTGGTCCCGATAAGGCCTGGTGCACCGGGTCGGTAGTGACCCGGATTGCGCCGTATATCGCGGTTCTGTGAGGTTCAATCCACACGGCTGAGTGGAAACAGCAGGTCGATAAAGCGTTCGGCCGTCGGTTGCGGCTGATGATTGGCCAAGCCGGCGCGCTCGTTGGCCTCGATAAATACGTACTCGGGCTGGTCGGCAGCGGGTACCAGCAGGTCGAGGCCAACCACGGGAATGTCCAGGGCGCGGGCTGCTTTAACTGCGGCATCCGCCAGTACTGGGTGGAGGATGTCGGTGACATCCTCCAGGCTGCCGCCGGTGTGCAGGTTGGCGGTTTTGCGCACAGCCAGACGTTGCCCGGCTGGGAGCACGCTGCTGTAGTCGACCCCGGCGGCATGCAGGGTGCGCAGGGTTTCGGCGTCCTTGGGGATGCGGCTTTCACCTTCGGTAGCGGCTTGCCGGCGGCGGCTCTGTGCATCGATTAACTCGCCGATACTGTGTTGGCCGTCGCCCATCACTTCAGCGGGGCGGCGAATGGCGGCGGCCACCACGGCAAAGCCGATCACCAGAATGCGCAAGTCATCGCCCTGATGAAAGCTTTCCAGTAGCACACGGCTGTCGAAGGTGCTGGCGCGCTCGATGGCGTCCTGCATATCCAGCGATGTACGCAGGTCCACGGCTACGCCTTGGCCTTGTTCGCCGTCCACCGGTTTGACCACCACACTGCCGTGTTCGGCAAGAAACGCCGCATTTTCTTCGGCGCTGCCCGCTAAACGCTGGGCGGGCAGAAGCAGACCTGCCTGGGCCAGGGCGCGGTGGGTCAGGCGCTTGTCCTGGCAGAGGGTCATGCTCACCGCACTGGTCAGGTCGCTCAGCGACTCGCGGCAGCGGATGCGTCGACCGCCATGATTGAGGGTGAAGAGACCGGCTTCGGCATCGTCCACCTGCACATCGATGCCACGGCGCAGGGCTTCATCGACGATGATCCGAGCGTAGGGGTTCATCGGTGTATGCGGGCCCGGGCCGATAAACAGTGCTTCATTGATACCGTTTTTGCGCTTGATGCTGAAGGTCTGCAGTTCACGAAAGCCCAGCTTGGCGTAGAGCCCTTTGGCTTGGTCATTGTCGTGCAATACGGACAGGTCCAAGTGGCTGAGGCCTCGGCTCATAAAGTGCTCAATCAGGTGGCGCACCAACACCTCGCCAACACCCGGTCGGCTGCAGTGCGGGTCTACCGCCAGGCACCAGAGGCTGCTGCCGTGATCCGGGTCCTGATAGGCCTTGTGATGATTAAGGCCCATGACGCTGCCGATCACTGCTCCGCTGTCTTCATCTTCGGCCAGCCAATACACCGGGCCTCCCAGATGGCGCGGGGTGAGTTTTTCAGGCTCGATGGGCAGCATGCCGCGTAGCTGGTAGAGGGTGTTGATTGCCTGCCAATCCGCTTCGTTCTGCGCCCGGCGCACCCGATAGCCACGAAAGCCACGGCGCGCCTGGCGGTAGTCGGTGAACCACAGGCGCAAGGTGTCGGAGGGGTCAAGAAATAACTGCTGCGGCGCCTGGGCCAGTACTTGGTGTGGGGCGGCCACATATAAGGCAATGTCGCGCTCGCCGGCTTGCTCATTCAGCAGATCACTGGCCAGGGTGGCGGGGTCTGGGTAAGTGTGACCGAGCAACAGACGACCCCAGCCGCAGTGCACGGCTTTCGGCTGGCCCAACTGGCTGCCGGGTGCTTCGGCAAAGCGCGCCTGTAGACGCTCGTAGGAGGGCGTCTGGCCGCGCAGCAGGCGTTGGTTGATGGCGTTGGCGCGCATGGGAATGTCCCTCGTCCTCTATCGCTACGCCCCCGGTCTGCAGGGGCGTGGGTTGTGCCGTGACACCACGGATTAGATCCGGGTTAGGCTGTGCGCAGATACGCGTAGGGTGGATGTGCTATCACCCTATGCACTACGAGTCCTACAGGCCGTGTTCGTTCAACCACAGATTGAGCGCCGCCATCTGCCACAACTTGGAGCCACGCAGCGGGGTCAGCTGGCCATGTGGGTCACTCAGTAAGCGGTCAAGCATCGCTGGGTTAAACAGGCCGCGATCCTGGCTGGGGTCCAGCAAGAGGTCACGTACCCAACCCAGCGTAGCGCCTTCCAGATGCTTGAGGCCCGGTACCGGGAAGTAGCCTTTGGGCCGATCAATCACCTCGCTGGGGATGACCTGGCGCGCAGCTTCCTTGAGCACGTGCTTGCCGCCGTCGGGCAGCTTGAAACGCCCAGGAATGCGTGCGGAAAGCTCGGCCAGACGGTAATCGAGGAACGGCGTACGCGCTTCCAAGCCCCAGGCCATGGTCATGTTGTCGACCCGCTTAACCGGGTCATCGACCAGCATCACCGTGCTGTCCAAGCGTAGCGCCTTGTCCACTGCAGCGACTGCGCCGGGCTGGGCGAAGTGCTCACGGACGAAGTCACCCGCGGCATCGCCAGTCAGCCAGGCAGGTTGTACGCAGGCGGCGTATTCGTCGTAGTCACGATCGAAGAAGGCGGCGCGGTAGGCAGCAAAGGCATCGTCGGCGGCATCCACCTGCGGGTACCAATGGTAGCCGGCGAACAGCTCGTCGGCGCCCTGGCCGCTTTGCACCACTTTGCAGTGCTTGGCCACTTCCCGTGACAGCAGGTAGAAGGCGATGCAGTCGTGGCTGACCATCGGCTCGCTCATGGCGCGGAAGGCCGCCGGCAGCTGTTCGAGAATCTCATGCTCGCCGATGCGCAGCTGATGATGCTGAGTGGCGAAGCGTTCAGCGATCAGGTCGGAATACTGGAACTCGTCGCCGCGCTCGCCGCCGGCATCCTGAAAACCGATGGAGAAGGTCGAGAGGTTTTCCACCCCGGCTTCACGCAGCAGGCCAACCAGCATGCTCGAGTCGACTCCGCCAGACAGCAGCACACCAACATCTACAGCCGCACGCTGACGGATCGACACCGCTTCACGCATGCCGTCCAGCACGCGCTCTTTCCATTCGTCCAGACCAAAGCTGATTTCATCACGCTGCGGGCCGAACTCCAGGTTCCACCAGGTTTGCTGCTCGCAGTTACCTTTTGCGTCGATGCGCATCCAGGTTGCTGGTGGCAGTTTCTCCACGCCCGCCAGCAGGGTGCGCGGCGCAGGCACCACCGCATGGAAGTTCAGGTAATGGTTGAGCGCGATGGGGTCGAGGGTTTTGCCAATATCGCCACCGGCCATCAGCGCCGGCAGGCTGGAAGCAAAGCGCAGACGCTGGCCAGTACGTGACAGGTACAGCGGCTTAACGCCAAGGCGGTCGCGGGCAATGAACAACTCTTGGCTGTCACGCTCCCAGATCGCAAAGGCAAACATGCCGTTGAGCTTGGGCAGCAGGTCTTTGCCCCAGGCGTGATAGCCCTTGAGCAGAACCTCGGTGTCGCCGCCGGAAAAGAAGCGATAACCCAGCGCTTTCAGCTCGTCGCGCAGTTCCGGGTAGTTATAGATGGCGCCGTTGAACACCATGGATAGGCCCAGATCGCTGTCGATCATCGGTTGGCCTGAGGCTTCGGCGAGATCCATGATCTTCAGCCGGCGATGGCCAAGGGCAATCGGCCCTTGACTGTGAAAGCCATGCGCATTGGGACCGCGCGGGGCTAGGTGATGGGTGATCCGCTCGACTGCAGCCAGGTCGGCCGGTCGTTGGTCAAAGCGTAGTTCTCCAGCTATTCCGCACATAATTTTCCTTACCGGTGTGGCCGTTGGGGAGAGGCTCGAGATTGCCAAGCGTTTTACAGGAGAACAAAAAAATGCTTTGATGTCAAAGTTTAATGCTGCTTATAAGGCCTATATGTTAGATAAAAAGGTTTCTACTGAAATTGAATTTTCATCTGTTTGTGCGTTCGAATTGCCATTGTTTCAGGCATTACGGCGCCTGCAGCAAGCGGGTGAAGTGCATGCCAAGCGCCTCAGTCGATTTGGCGGATTAACACCGATGCAACTGATGATTTTGCAGGTGTTGGCGGGGGAAGCGCGCTTGACGGCCAGTGACCTAAGTAGCCGCGTCAGCCTGACGGCGGCGACCTTGTCGGGCATGCTGGATCGGTTGGAAGAGCGGGGGCTGTTACAGCGCCAACGTGATGATCAGGATCGCCGTAAACAGTGGTTGCTACTCAGCGAGCAGGGCCGCGCATTGTTGCAACAAGCGCCCAGCCTACTGCCGCCGGAGTTTGTTGCACGCTTTGCAGGACTCGAAGAGTGGGAGCGCTACAGCCTGACAGCTGCGCTATTACGCGCAGCGCAGCTGTGCGGCGAGATGGAATAAAAGCTGGGCGGCCACTGCTGCGCGCCGCTCGGCTTGGCCCGCTAGCGTTTGGCGCTGATTTTGGGCTGCTTATACAAATCCAATAACACCTGATCGAGAATCGACGAGGCACCCCACGGGCGCGGATCGTTGAGGATCGCCACCACGGCCCAGCTATTACCGTTGCTGTCGCGGCTGAAGCCGGCGATAGCGCGCACGTTGTTGAGGGTTCCGGTCTTGATCCGCGCCTCACCTACCAGCGGAGTGCGGTGCAGGCGTTTGCGCATGGTGCCGTCCATGGCCACCAACGGCAGCGAGGCCATAAATTCGGCGGCATAAGGGCTCTTCCAAGCGGCTTGCAACAGGGCGGCCATTTCCCGGGCGCTGACGCGCTCGGCGCGTGATAGCCCTGAACCGTTCTCCATCACCAGGTGCGGTGCGGTGATGCCTTTGCGGGCTAACCAGCTGCGAATAACCCGTTGCGCCGCCTTGCTGTCGTCTTGGTCAGCAGAGTTGCGAAACTGCGCGCCGATGCTAAGGAACAACTGCCGGGCCATGGTGTTGTTACTGTATTTGTTGATGTCGCGGATGATTTCCGTCAAGTCTGGGGAATAGGCGCGGGCCAGCAAGCGCGCTTTCTCCGGCGCCGGAGCGAGGCGGTCCTTGCCCATGATGCTGCCACCCAGTTCCTGCCAGATGGCGCGGATGGCACCTGCGGCGTAGCTCGGGTGATCGAGTAGCGACAGGTAGGTCTGCGAGCTGCAGCCTTCAGCCAACTTGCCGCTGACAATGACTGTGGTGCCATCGAACTCGGTCACCGGGTTGTAGCGCACATCCGGCCAACCTGGGCACTTGGCCGCGGGTAGGGCTTTAACGCGGTTATCGATGCGAATACTGGCGATCGGCGGCTCGGCAACAATATGCACCTTGCCGCCGTCGGTACGGGCGATAAAGCGCAGCGCTTTGAGGTTGACCAGCAGCGAGTCAGGGGTCACCAGAAAGGGCTTGTTACCGTCGCCGCTGTCGTCGTTGAAGCTAGGCAACTGCGGTTGCACGAAGTGGCTGCGGTCAAGCACCAGATCGCCGTTGATCTGCTGCACGCCATTAGCGCGCAGGTCACGCAGCAGTAGCCAGAGTTTCTCCATGTTCAGTTTGGGGTCGCCGCCGCCCTTGAGGTACAGGTTGCCGTTAAGCACACCATTCTTCAGTTGGCCGTCGGTAAAAAATTCGGTTTTCCACTGGTGAGTCGGCCCGAGCAATTCGAGCGCCGCATAGGTGGTGACCAGCTTCATGGTGGAGGCTGGGTTAACGGAGATGTCGGCATTAAAAAAGGTGCTGCTGCCGGGACCGTTGAGTGGCACGGTGACCACCGACAACGATTGGCTGTTGATCTTGTTGGCTTTGAGCGACTGTTGGACTTTGTTGGATATACCGCTAGTGGCGGCGGCCAGCGGTAGGCAAACAGGCAGTAGCAGGCCGGCAATGGCCAGGTTACGCAGGATTTTGATCATGGGGTGATGACCCTCCAGCTGAGGGGAGAAATGGCGCGAAGCAGATAAAGAGGTGCCATCGCGGGTTGGATAAGGGTGGCAATTATGCCCCAAGACAGGGCCGTCGGAGTGCCTGTAATTGCCATAGATAAGGCTTTTCTGTGGTTCGTTGGCCGACCTGTCGTCTTCGAAACGGGCGCGCAGGCCGCGAAACTGCTAGAGTGCCGCGCGTTATCACTCTTGAGGATTGTTCCATGGCTACTAATCGTTCCCGCCGTCTGCGCAAAAAACTCTGCGTGGATGAATTCCAGGAGTTGGGTTTTGAGCTGAACCTGAACTTCAAGGAAGACCTGGCTGATGCAGCTATCGATACCTTCCTTGAGCAGTTCCTGCTGGATGCCATGACTGCCAACGGTCTGGGTTATGTTGGCGGCGATGACTTCGGTCTGGTGTGTCTGGCCAAGCGTGGCTCGGTCAACGAAGAGCAGCGCGCAGCCGTAGAAGCCTGGCTCAAAGGCCGTGACGAGCTGGTGGACTTCACCGCCAGCCCGCTGATTGATGTCTGGTACCCAGACAATCAGATCAAGCAGGCCTAAGAATCGTCCACGATCTGCTGCGCGTTGGCCTGGCAGCGTTGCAAATGGCCTCGAGATGCTTATTTACACCACGTAAACTCTGCTCCCTCGGCCATTTTCACCTTGTCAGGCTCTAGCTCGCGAGATCGTGAATCGATTCTGCTGCTGTAAACGGGGTATGCATCGCGCATGCCCCGTTGTTGTTTTCCTCGCCACACCTCTTCTATTCGCTCAGGCCAGCCTTGGCCAGCAGCGCATCGTGATCGACTAGATCAATCTGCTCAGGACGTAAAAAACGTTCGGCGTAGCGCAGGTAGATTTTTTCCCGTACGAACAAACTGAACAGCTGCGGATCGATGTGCGCGCTTTTGCACATGCTCGCCATGATGTTGAGTGACTCAGACAACAGCTTGCCTTTCTTGTAGGGGCGATCCACGGCAGTCAGCGCTTCGAAAATATCGGCAATGGCCATTATCCGTGCCGGCAGGCTCATGTCCTCGCGTTTCAGCCGTTTCGGGTAACCGGTGCCGTCCATCTTTTCATGATGGCCGCCAGCGATCTCGGCCACGTTGCTCAGGTGCGGTGGGAAGGGCAGGTGGCTGAGCATGCGGATGGTTTGCACCATGTGCCCATTGATGATGAAGCGTTCTTCGTTGGTCAGGGTGCCGCGGCCAATACTCAGGTTATACAGCTCGCCGCGGTTATGTTTGTAGGCGGGTACGTCCAGCTTGAAGCCCCACGGATTATCTTCGGCAATCAGCTCACTGTCCGGCCGCTCAATCAGGTGCTCAGGTTTGTCGCTCAGTAGCGCCTCTTGCACCGGTAATGGCGGCGCGGGCGTACGTGACTGGCGCAGGTTCTCTTCCCAAGAAACCCCAAGGCGATCATCCAGCGTGCGCGTCCACGTGCGTGCGGCGATGCTGCGCAAGCGCGCCAGGTCGGCCTCGGCCATCGCTTCGCCACCCAGGTTGCAACGGGCGATAAAGGCAAACTCATTATCTAGGGTAACGAGCAGTTCATCGCGCACCTGGCCCAGGGTTGCGGCATCGCCGCCTTGACTGAGGTGTTGCCAGTAGCTGATCCACGCATCACGCTTGAGTACCTCGAAACGCATACGTACGTCATGAATGCGGTCGCTGATGGTTTCCAGTTTGGTGGCTTTGTCCACCACATACTCGGGTACGGTGACCTTGCCGCAGTCATGCAGCCAGGCGGCGATATGCAGGGCTTCCCATTCTTCGTCGCTGGGCTGGTAATCACTGAACGCAGCTTCGTCGCTTGTGGCTGCGGCGCGGGCGAGCATCAGGGTGATTTCCGGTACGCGTTGGCAATGACCCCCGGTGTAGGGGCTCTTGGCGTCGATAGCCCCGGCGATTAGCTGAATAAAGGCATCCAGCAATTTTTTCTGCTGATCAAGCAGGCGCTGGCTCTCGATACACAGGGCGGCGACTGCGGAGACGGCTTCGACATAGGCAATCCGCTCCGGGCGCAGCATGGCTAAGTCGTCCTCATCGCCGGTGTCGCGGTGCAGCAGTACAAGCACCCCCAGGGTCTGGCCCTGGCGGTTATGCAGGCCGGTACACACCAGGTGCGCGCGTGGGCTGTCGAGGGTGTGCAGCAGGCTCTGGAAACCCTGCGCATGTTCGAAGCCCAGCGCCACGGTGAGGCTGGCGCCACCCGTTGCTGTTTGCGCCAGCCAACTGGGCAGCTCAGCGTCGTCGGGGTCGAAGCTGGGGATGCGGTGCTCTTGCAGGTTTTGCTGCTGCTCGTCGATAAACAGGCCGTACGGTTCCAGGCGGCCGCTGCTGCTGTCGCGCAGGTAGAGCAAGCCGCCGCTGGCTTCACTGAGGTCGACGGTTTCGCGCAATACCCGGCGTAGTAGAGCATCGAAGCGGGTTTCTGCGGACAATGTGGCGGCAATATCGAGAAAACTGGAAATGGTCTCTTTCATGCGACCCATGGACACTGCCAGTTGATCGACCTCCTTGACGAAGGAGCGACCACTGGCCGGGTAGTCGAAGTTGAAACTGCGGATGGCTTCGGCTTCGGCCACCAGCAGACGCAAGGGCTTGACCAGGATATTGGACAGTAGCCAGCCAATCGGGATGCACAACAGCAAGATGCCCAGCGTCAATACCGCACCCTGCCAGCGGATGCGATATGCATCGGCCAGCAGCTCGCGTTCCGGGGCCAGCAAAGCCAAGCGCAACCCTTGCGGTCCGCCTTCACTGAATTGGCTATAGGCGATTTGCCAGCGTTGCTTGCCCAACTGCACAGCGCCCTGGCGATCCTGATCCAGGCCGAGGTTGAGAAATTCGGCCAACACCGGGCTGAGGTCCTTGACCTGCGCCAGTTGCAGTTTTTCCCCGGGAATAATCAAGCGCGAGCTGTCTGGATAGGCAACGGCACTGCCATCGGGGCTGTACAGCACCACTTCGGTGGAGGGCGTTAGGCGGTGTTCAGCCAGGGTGGCGGACAGGTCGTCAAGGGTCAGGTCGGCTGCGACAACGGCGGTATCGCTGCTTTTACGCGCAATGGTGGTGCCGATTTCTTGGGTGGAAAAGAAGGCATAAGGCGCGGTGGTGAAGTGCTTCTGGCTTTGCAGTGCGCTGTTGTACCAGGGACGGCTGCGCGGGTCGTAGGTTTCCTTGAGGTTCTGCCGGCGGCTAATGAGCTGCAGCTGAGCGTCGAAGAACAGGTATTCGGAATCCAGCCGCTGTTCGCTAATACGGTCAATGCTCCACACCTGATAGGCCGCATTGGCGGGTGCAAAGAAGATCTGCCGCAGTTTCTCACTGCGCAGCGGCCGCACCATAAAAAAGCCACCATCCCCGTAGCCGACATAGATTGAGGCCAGCTTGGGGTTGTCATGCAGGGCCTGGCTGAAAATCGGCAGCATGACCATGCGTTCATGGCGGTCACGGCCATTGATCTGCTCGTTGCGCGCGAGCAGGTTGATCATGTTACGTATCGGTTGGTAAGTGTTGTGCAGGTCTGTTTGCACTTCTTTGCGCATCTGGCCGAACAGCTGGTCGCTGCTGGTGAGGATGATGTTGCTGGTCTGCTGGTAGTTGAAGAAGCCCAGCACCACCCCTGAGCCCAGCAGCAGCAGGGTAAATAGCACGCTGATATGAATGTGGAGCGGAACACGCCGTTCCCTTGACCGTGGTTTCTGCTGCATCCCGCATGCCCCTAAATGCTATAGCCAAGGCCCAAGCATAGTGAAGGCTGAAGCGTTGTGCCTGGCTAACGGGTGTGGTTTTAAAGGGGGGGCGGCGGCGGTGCTTGTTGCGCCTTAGTCCGGTGCAGTAGGGCTGGTGGTGCGGGGCTTGCGCAGTAACTGTCGATGCTGCAACCAGTGCTCCAAACCATAGATCAGCAAGGCCACCAGCAGTGCTAGCGCAACGCCAATCAGGCTATTGAGCAGACGTACTTGCGGCAGTTGCCAGTCATTCGCCAGGCTTTCTGCCAACAGTACGAAACACACCGTGGTCTGCAGTACAAACAAACCGTAGTGGTTGGCCTGTAGGGCGCGGCTAAGGGCGATCAGCGGAAGCAATGTGGCCACCATCAGCGCCGGGTTCTGCAGGCTGTGCCCGAGCAGAAGTAGCAGTGCTGCTGCGCCAAAACTGGCCAGAATCGATTGCACGGCACGCACCAGGCTGCCCTGGAAGTCCAGCTGCAGGGTGGTCACCACCGTCAGCGTCAGCCAGTAGCCGCGATGCAGTTCTGCCAGGTTGACGATCAGGCCGGAGAGGGCAAAAGCCAGGGTGCAGCCCAGCGCATGCAGCCGCCATTTTTGTTGTGGCAGGCGCTTGGCGTGGCGTTTAAGCACTTTGAAAATGCTGATAAACCGCGGCATGTACGGCCACATACGTAGGCCATGCATGCCGCGTAAGCCGAAGGCCAGCAGCATTACCCAGAGCCCGCCAAGGATAAACAACATGGCAATGGCGTATGGGTTGTTCAGCGTACCGAGGCCTTGCTGGCCTTGACCCAGGCACAGGCAGATGGCCAGGCCAATGCCCAGCTTGCCGGCTTCGCTGCCAAAACGCTGCAACCAGGCGAGGAGAAAGCCGAACGCGGCAAAGATCATAAAGCTGGTGTAAGGGTGGCTGGCCGACCAGAAACCCAGGCCGGCGCTACAGGCTCCCAGACCGCACAGCATGAGCATGCGCAACATGCCGAGGCGGTGCAACGGGTTGGCCTGGGCTGCCTGAAAAGCACCTGCCGAGGCCCACAGAAACCCCGGGTGAGCGCTGAATAACCCCAGCAACAAGGGCAGTGCACAGCCCAAACCGGCGACCACGGCGGGGCCCCAGGCGGGTGGCCCGGCATGCCAGCTAAAGGTTTGTCGCAGTACGTTACTCATGGCTTATACCGGGCTCGAACGGCCCGTCATCTCGCGGGCCATTTCTGTAGCGTAGCTGTCGGTCATGCCGGCGATAAAATCGATCATGCGCAGAAATGAGGTGTACAGCGGCCAACTCGGGTCGGGCGCATTGTTGCCGAGTAGATCGAGGATACGGCGGTTCTTGAAGGACGGTGTACGGCCACCATGCTGTTCCAGCGCAGCGCCGCAGAAGGCATTGAGGAGGATTTCCAAGGTGGTGTAAGCGCCAATCTCGTGCAGGGTTTTGCGTTTGTCCTGGAAAATTTTCTGGCGTGCCATGTCTTTTGCGCTCTGCACGCACTGTTTGGCTGGGCCATGCATATGCTCAACCAGATCGCCTTGCAGCGTGCCGGCGAGCAGGGCGTCCTGCTGTTCGACAAAAGCCTCGGCGGCGGCATTGGTCAGGTGTTCGATGGCTTTACCGCGCAGAATCGCCAATTTGCGCCGCTTGGAATCGTCCGGGCCCAATTGACGGTATGTTTCCGGTAGGTCATCGCCGACCAGATTGAGCAGCAGTGCTTCGACTTCGCTGTATTCAAGCAGCTCCATTTCCAGGCCGTCTTCCAGGTCGATCAGGCCGTAGCAGATGTCATCTGCGGCTTCCATCAGATACACCAGCGGGTGACGCGCCCAGCGCTGTTCTTCCAGTTGCGGCAATCCCAGTTTGCCGGCGATCTGCTCCAGCAGCGGCAACTCGTTCTGGTAGCAGCCGAACTTGTGTTTTTTGTAACCCAGGGCTTCGGCATGGCGCGCCGTCCAGGGGTATTTCAGGTAAGTGCCGAGTGTGGCGTAGGTCAGCCGTGTGCCGCCGTCGAACTGGTGGTATTCCAGTTGGGTGAGTACGCGAAAACCCTGAGCGTTACCCTCGAAGCTAAGGAAGTCGCCGCGCTCGGCCGCGCTCATCGAGTCCAGCCAGCCACGCCCGGCAGCCTGCTGAAACCAATGGCGGATGGCATCTTCGCCGGAGTGACCGAAGGGCGGGTTACCGATGTCGTGAGCCAGGCAGGCAGACTGTACAACCATGCCCATGTCACTTGGCTCGCACCAATCGGGCAGCGCATCACGGATCATTTCCCCCACACGCATGCCCAGGGACCGGCCCACACAACTGACCTCCAACGAATGGGTCAGGCGGGTGTGGATATGGTCGTTGCTGGAAACCGGATGCACCTGGGTCTTGCGCCCCAGGCGGCGGAAGGCACCCGAGAAGATGATGCGGTCATGGTCTTTATGAAACGGTGTGCGGCCCAGTTCGGCGACGCTGTGCGTCGGCTTGCCGAGCCGTTCACGGTTGAGCAGGGTTTGCCAATCCAAGGTATATCCTCGCCGTTACCTGGCTATAGCCAACTAGCTTCGGGGTTATATGCCGATGATGCAAGGCGTAGAGGGCGGCTTATACGCTGTGCAGCTAAAACCCGGCGGCGTCGATATCGATCAACAACAGCTTTTTACCATTGTCGATAAATTGTCCTGCGGTCATGCAGTACTGGTTGGTGGTGGCATCGCGGTAGGTGCTGGAGAGAATCAACCGACGTTCTTCCCAGCCTTCGGCTAACAGCTGATAGAAGTACGGCCGCCATGACCAGTTATGCCCGACATAGCGTGCATCGCTGTGCCAATGTGGCTCGCGCCACTCTAGGTTGGCGGTCAGCTGGGTGCCGTATCGGTCGCATTGGAAGATGCGCAGCAACCAAGGCGAGGTGTGTGGCTGCGGCTGCTGGTCAGCGTGCGCACCGTTTTCGATCCAATCCTTGAAGCTGTTCATCAGTTCGCCCAGCTGCTGGCGCAAGGTCATCAAACGCGCACGTTCGGCGAGTTTTTGTTGCACGTAATGATCGCGCAGCTGGGCAAAACGGTTGACGAATGCATTGCTGTTGAAAAAGCGCTCTTCAGGTTTGGCAAACAGATAACCCTGTACATAGCGCGCGCCGCACTCCAGGGCGAAGTCCAGCTCGGCCTCAGTTTCCACACCCTCGGCAATGATCCAGCAGCCGGTCTTTTCGGCCATTTGCGCGAGGGCTTTGACCACTTCGCTGCTGGGGCCGCCACGCGCCGCTTGCTGAAACAAACGCATGTCCAGTTTGAGGATGTCGGGTTGTAAAGCCAGCACACGATCAAGCTGCGAGTAGCCCGCGCCAAAATCGTCAATCGCGATGCGAGCACCGGCTTGTCGATAGCGTTCGACGACGCCGGGTAAGCGACTACTGGCGCCTCCCAGTTCGGTGATTTCAAAAACAATGCGCGTCGGGTCGATACCGCTGCGTTCCAGCTGTTTCAAGCTGGGTAAGGCTTGCTCTGGGCGTAGCCGGCTGATCCAGCGCGGTGAGATATTCAGGCTCAGAAACCAATCCGGCGGGGCTTCATGAAAGCGTGCCAAGGCTTGTTCACGTACCTCTCGGTCGAGGCGGCGCAGAGGCGTGAGCGGGGTTTTCGGATCGTTGAACAGCGGGCCTGCAGAGTGCAGCCGGCCATCATCGCGGCGCAGTCGCGCGAGCGCTTCGACACCGGCGATGCGGCCCGTGGCGGTATCAATAAAAGGTTGGAATACCGCAAGCGGTTGACCGTCGAACACTGCGCAGTTCCTTAGCCAAGCAAGACGCCCTCGTGGGCGGCGAAGCTAGGTGACTAAGCAAGATTGTAGCCAGCTCAATCCTCTGTGCGTGAATCGTTACTCGTTCCTGCTGGCGTGTCCGAGCGCCGCGGCGGATTACGTCTAAGCAGGGGGAAGGCGACAAGAGCGATGCGCAGCCAGCGACGCCAATGGCCGCGGCGAATACCAATAGTGGCCAGCAGCAGCGAACCGCCTGCGACCCAAAGTGGTGCGTTGCTATTGCCCATTTCTTCACGCCAGTGGTTACGCCAGTACTGAGCCTGACGCAGTGGCTGCAGCATCACCAAGGTTTCGTGGCGCAGCTCTTGACGGTGCATTTGCAGGCGCATGCGCAGCAAGGTTTTGCGCAGCTCGCGGCGCGATGCTTTAGCGGGTAATTCGGGCATGGTCATGGCAGCAGTTGCTCCCGGTCGCGCGCTAGCTCTTCAAGGCTGGCACTGAAAGGTGCAGGGGCATTGTGTACGCGCTGCAACAGCGTAATCAGAGCGCTTAGCAAACCCAGCGCATAAAAACCGCACAGGCCGCTGATGACCAGCAGGCGGTGAGTTTCCCAAAAGGCAATGAGCAGCGCGGCGGACAAACCGATGATCAACAGCAGGCCAAACAACAGGCTCAGGCTGGTCAGCACCAGCAAGTTCAGCGTATGGCTTTGCTGCTCTTTGAGTTCCTCACCAAACAGCGCGATGTGGCCCTGCAGTAAACCCAGCAAGGCGCCAGCAAATCGCCGGGGCGAACTGCCGCGACTTGGCGGGGTGGGCGGTGTTGCGTCCATTGATGTTCTCTTTTGCAAGCCGTTGAAAAATTTAAGCGAGGCAGCCGATACAGGGCAAAGCAGGCCAGAAGCGCAGTTTACGTGTTGTAAGTGGGCATTTTGTGCCTGCTTGATCGCAGTATCGGCGCCGCAGATAGTTTTTCAATAACCGACTAACGGCGGGTGATCAGCATACCCAGCAGTAAGCCAATGGCGGCAGCAATGCCAAGTGTCTGCCAGGGATGAGTCTGTACATAGCCCTCGGTGGCTTCAATAGCTGCTTTGCCACGTGCATGCAGGGCATCTTCGGCATTGTGCAGGGTGCTGCGCGCACGGCCTAGGCTGCTACGGATTTGCTCGCGCAGTTCTTCAGCCTGCTCGCCGGCGAGGCTGGCGGAATGCTGCAGCAAGCTTTCAGTGTCGCGAACCAGTGCCTGGAATTCGTTTAGTAATTGATCAGAGTTGGACGATACGGGGGTTTTACGAGCCATGGTGTCTCTCCTATAACGAGGCAGTGTAGGGGGTTCGAGTCCACTACGGGGCCGTGGTTCCTTTTTTCTTCGGTAGACCGGCAGCTGAAAGGGCAGTGACGGCTGGTACAGCGCTTGCATTAAGCTGGTGCGCACTCTTGCAAATATGCTCTTTTATAGGGCTGCAAGGGTTCTGGCCTGGACGCCGTGGTGCACCAATAACTTCTTAATAACTATGGAATAAGTACCTCAATGCAAGGTTCAGGCAGCACTGGTTTGGTGCTGCATAAGCCCGGTATAGGCAAAGTGGGTGAGGATGAATGCTGCTATATGGTGCGCATTTGCCGGTTTGTGATCCGCTTTGGTGCTTTTTCCCCGCGACGGAGTTTTCTTCGCAGATGGAAAACATCAACAGTGCTGTGGAAACCCTGATTCACGGCTCCAATACTCTGTTTATCCTGCTCGGTGCCGTAATGGTGCTGGCCATGCACGCCGGTTTTGCCTTTCTTGAGGTGGGTACAGTCAGGCAGAAGAATCAGGTCAACGCCTTGTCGAAGATCATCTCCGACTTTGCTGTGTCGGCTCTGGCTTACTTCTTTGTCGGTTACTGGATCGCCTATGGCGTGACCTTTCTTGAGCCCGCCAGTGTGCTGACTGAAGGTCACGGTTATGGCTTGGTGAAATTCTTCTTCTTGCTGACCTTCGCTGCAGCCATCCCGGCGATCATTTCTGGCGGTATTGCCGAACGTGCCAAGTTCGGCCCCCAGTTGTGTGCCACGGTGTTGATTGTCGCCTTCATCTACCCGTTCTTCGAAGGCATCATCTGGAACGGTAATTACGGCGTACAGGCCTGGTTGCAAGCGCAGTTTGGCGCAAACTTCCATGACTTTGCTGGTTCGGTGGTGGTGCATGCGATGGGGGGGTGGCTGGCCTTTGGTGCGGTGATCCTGCTGGGTCGTCGTGACGGTCGTTACCGTGAAGGCCGCTTAGTGGCCTTTGCACCGTCGAATATTCCATTTCTCGCTCTGGGCTCGTGGATTCTGATAATCGGCTGGTTCGGCTTTAACGTGATGAGCGCGCAGACCCTCGGCAGCGTCAGTGGCCTGGTAGCCGTCAATACCTTGATGGCGATGGTCGGCGGTACGGTGGCGGCCTTGTTTGTCGGGCGCAATGACCCGGGCTTCCTGCACAACGGCCCGCTCGCAGGTCTTGTGGCTGTGTGCGCCGGGTCGGATCTGATGCACCCGGTTGGCGCCCTGGCCACTGGCGCGATTGCCGGTGCGTTGTTTGTTTGGGCATTCACCGCAACCCAGGTGAAATGGAAAATCGACGACGTGCTCGGCGTCTGGCCGTTGCATGGTCTGTGTGGCGTATGGGGCGGGATTGCCTGCGGTATTTTTGGTCAGCAAGCGCTGGGTGGTCTGGGTGGCGTGAGCTTGGCCAGTCAGTTTATCGGTACTGGGTTGGGTGTGCTGGTGGCCCTGATTGGCGGCGTGCTGGTGTACGGCGTGCTGAAAGTTACTGTGGGCATCCGCCTCAGCCAGGAAGAGGAGTATTACGGTGCTGACCTGTCGATCCACAAAATCGGTGCCGTCAGTCAGGACTGATTGCACGCACTGAATGCAAAAGGCCCGGACAGTGTCCGGGCCTTTTTATTGCAGTCGTTTAGGTGGTGAGATTTAGAGCAGTGGCAGGGTGTAGCTGACGATCAGGCGGTTCTCGTCGAGGTCGCCGATGCTGGCATTGGAGCGCACCATCGCGTTACGCCAGCGCAGTGCCAGGTTCTTGAAGGTGCCTTCCTGAATGGTGTAGCTGACATCGAAGTCGCGTTCCCATTCTTTGCCGTCACGGCCGCGAGTGCCGTCGAAACCATCACCTTTTACGTAGCGGACGAAGGCACCAAGACCCGGCACGCCGTAGCTGGCGAAGTTGATGTCATAACGTGCCTGCCAGGATTTTTCGTCTTTACGGGTAAAGTCGAGAATTTGCAGGTAGTTGACGATATAGGGGTCGGTTTCCGTCAGGAATGGGAAGGCATTGTCGCCATCAACCTTTTGGTAACCCAGGCGGAAGGTGTGTGCGCCGGTCGCTGCCCAGAGATTGACCGAGGTCAGGTCGTTGTCCAGCTTGCCGCCGAGTCGGCTGCCGTTATCCTGGGAGTCAAAATAGGCCAGGTTACCGCCCAGTTTCCAGTCACCGATGGGTTGCACGTGGATCAGGTTGTAGAGCTTCTGGTCGTAGATGTCTTCCAGCTCGCCGTACCACAGGCCGACAGTGGTGTTACCTGCGTTGAATTTATAATCACCACCGGCGAAGTTGTAGCGGTCACTCTCACCGCCGACGTTGCTGGCGGTGATGTCCTGGCTGTCGGTGGAGTTGCGGAAGTTCACTTCGCGCAGCTGCCCGCCATTGAAGGTTAGGCCTTCAATTTCCTGGGAAGTGAGCATGGCGCCGGTAAACACTTGAGGCAGCAGGCGTGAATCGCCGGAGGCCACGATAGGCAGCTTGGGCATCAGGCCGCCGACTTTACCGATGGTCTTGGACAGCCGCACTTTGGCCGCTGCGGTGGCTTCGGAATACTCGCCTGGCCCCTCATCGCCAAACGAATTGGGTAGCAGGTTGGTGCCGGCGCGTTCATCAGATGAACTGAGTTTCAAACCCAGTCCGGCATAGGTATCCAGACCAAAGCCCACGGTGCCCTCGGTAAAGCCCGATTCGGCTTTAAAGAGAATGCCCTGGGCCCACTCTTCTCGCTTGGATTGCTGCGCCGAAGTAGTCTCGCGCAGGTCGCGGTTCATATAGAAGTTGCGCAGCTCAAGGGTGGCTTTGCTGTCTTTGATAAATTCTGCCTGCGCCAGTGATGGCAGGATGAGGCAGGTGCCCAGTGTGGCGAGTGCCACAGCGCGAGCGAGGGGAGATTGAGTCATTATTGTTAGCTCCTCGTGTGTGCGGGTCGGCTTGTGGCCGATCTGTTACAGCGAGGCGCAATAAAGCATGCGCACGCGCGCTTAGCCTTTAGACTTTGGTCTGCTCGCGGGCGGCCCGATTGGCGCAGGAAAACGGCTGTTGCAGCCGCGATCGCTCTAGCAGGTGCAGCGTGCCGTTGATCGGGTTATCGGTTGCTAGACTAAAGTTTCATCGCGCATGGCCGTCAACCAGTCAGATACACCGCCTAGGTATTTTGCTATGAACCCCCTGGCCTCAAATTTATCATCCGCATCACGTCCTACTGCCGCCGCCGCTCAGCCTGTTGTGCGCAATGCTGCTGACGCGCAGGCGACTCTTGCCAATCGTCTGGCTGAACGCTTGGGCCTCGAGCCGGGCGCACTGGCCGGCAAGGCCAATGACTACACCCCGGAGAAAGTCGCCGGGCGCATTCTCAGCTTTATCGAGCAGCGCCTGCAAAGCGAACAAGCCGGCGGTGCCGATACCGGTAAGCTGCAAAAGCTTCTCGACCAAGCCCGCAGCGGCGTGGAGAAAGGCTTTGCCGAAGCGCGCAAGATTCTCGACGGTATGGGCGTGTTGCAAGGCAAGGTGGCGAGTGATATCGACGACACCTACCAGAAAATTCAGGATGGTTTCAGCGACCTGAACAAGCGCTTTAATCCCGATGCGGCGCTGGTTGAGGGTTCAACCAATATCGCCGCCTACAGCGAGCGCTTTGCCGCCCAGGCCGAAACCTTTGATATGGAAGTGACCACCCGTGATGGTGATCGCCTGCGTATTTCCATTGCCCAGGCGTCGGCTAACTGGTCGCAGAGTGGCGTTGTCGCCAGCAGCAATGGCAACGGCAGCTCGGTGGTTGCCAGTAGCCAGTCCGGCAGTCTGCAGATTGGTACCTGGCAGGTCAGTGTCGAAGGCGAGCTGGATGACGAAGAGCGCGCTGCGCTGGAGAAACTCTTCGGCCAGGTGCAGGAGCTGTCCAACAAGTTCTATGCCGGTGATCTGTCTGGCGCATTCGATCGCGCCATGGCTCTAGAAATGGATGGCGAGCAGTTGGCGTCGATGTCCTTGCGTCTGACCCAAACCACAGTGCGTCAGGCCACCGATGCCTACAGTGCCGTGGCGCAAGACGGTGGCCAGGCTGCCAGTGCGGTTAATAGCTCGTTGATCGATTACGCTCAAGGTCTACTCGATGCGCTGCGTAGCGCTAATCAGGTCGCCGAGCAGGGCAGCGCCAAGGGTAGTCTGCTGGATCTGCTTAAAGGTGGCTTCTCGCTGGATGAGCGCTTCGACAGCGGCCGCTTGGACAAAGCTGAGCAGCTCAATAGCCGTCTGCTGGATGGCCTGCAAAACCTACTGAACCCCGCGTTAGACAGCAGCAAGTCTACGGACGCCTGAGTTCGAGGCAGTGCTAAACTGCATCTCCAGTAGCCAGTGGAGGTGCGCAGATGCTCCCGGAATGCCAACTGTTCGGTACGCTCGGCTGCCACCTGTGTGAGGTGGCAGAAGCGTTGCTGATGCCTTTTGTCGAACACGGTTTGTTGGTCGAGTTGGTCGATATTGCCGAGTATGAAGACTGGGTCGAGGACTACGGCTTGCGCATCCCCGTGCTGCGTCGTCGTGACACTGGGGCCGAGCTAAATTGGCCATTTGACGCTGAGCACATTGTCGCGTTCCTGGGTAACGCCTGATGCTCGATGAGCGTGAGGCGATCAATGATCGATTGAAGGAAGAAAACAGATGAGCCTTGTGCTTGGAGACGCCCTGTCGCTTCTGCTGTTCCGTTTGCACAGTGGTCGCCTGCTGGGTATCAACCTGCTCAAAGTCCAGGAAATCATTCCCTGCCCGACGCTGACCAAGCTACCCAGCCGCCATCCCCATGTGCGTGGCGTGGCCACTCTGCGCGGATCGGCGTTGACGGTAATCGATTTGGCCAAGGCCATTGGCGAGCAAGGAGTGCCTAGTAACAATGATGGTTGCCTGATCGTTACCGAGCTCAGTCGCTCGCGGCAGGGCCTGCATGTGCAAAGTGTGGAGCGCATTGTGCAGTGCTATACCCGCGATGTTCGCCCGCCACCGGCAGGCTCGGGTAGCAAAGCCTTTATCACCGGGGTTACGCAGATCGACGGCAAGATCGTGCAAATTCTCGATATCGAGAAAGTGCTGCATGAGCTGGCCCCCATGGTTATCGAAGAATTGGATGAGCAGATGTTGTCAGAGCGCGAGCGTGCGCTGCTCAAGGGCCGCCGGGTGTTGGTCGTGGATGACTCACACGTCGCGCTGCACCAAACCATGATTACCCTGCGCAAACTGCAACTGGACTGCCAGATGGTGCGCAGTGCGGCCGAGGCGCTTGAATTGCTGCAAGCGCAGTACGAGGCGGGACAACCGATCGAGGTGCTGGTATCGGATATTGAAATGCCGGAAATGGATGGCTACGACTTGGTGCGCACACTGCGCAAGAAACCCGATATTGGACAGCTCTATGTGCTGCTGCACACCTCATTAGACAGCACCATGAATACCGAAAAAGCCAAGGCAGTCGGGGCTAATGATGTGTTGACCAAGTTCTCCATCGTGGACCTGAGCAAGTCGTTAGTGCGGGCGTTCGAGAGCCTTCAGTAGCTGTTCTACGGTTATAAAAAAGCCCGCGTTTATGCGGGCTTTTTTATGGAATTTGGTCGAGAGGCAGAGTTGGAATCTGTGACTGTCTCGTCTCGAGTAAACACACTACCAAGCAGCGCTGTATGCCGAGTCGGCCGAGGTTGTGCTGAGAGGTGTTGATCGAATCAGGGAGCGCTTTATTGAGGATACGTTTTTCTGCGACGTATAGCAGAACCCAGGTGTCGTGCCTGATAAGCGTGGCGACACCTGGGTTATGGGCTTACAGCTCTTTGACGGTGCGCACTTGATCCTTGTTGATCTTGGCGCGCTTACCATCGAGTTGTTCGAACTCGTAAAAGCCCGAGTCTTCGTCAAAGCTTGGCTCGTCCACAGCCTGGATCTCACGGCCATCATTGAGGGTGATCACCGTTGGGGATGCGCAACCGGCCAACGCAACTAGGCCCAAGGTAAGCAGCAATGCTGGAATAGTCCGCTGAGTCATGGGTTTCTCCTTGATTAATAGAGGTTTTACCCACTGTGTGACGGGTTTTTGCCGGCCAAGTTCCCTGATGCCTTCAATCAATGATTAGCCAGCAGCTGCGGCGTATTGAAGTTGGCTAGGCGCGGGTCACCGGGTGGACATTCGACAGTCACTGGTGTGAGGCCTCTTAGCCAGCGCTGTGGGCTGCGTTCGCCCGTCTGCCAGGCCAGCTCGAGAGCCGGTTGTAGCGCACACGGGATAACGCTGAAGAGCGGTTCGAGAAATTCACCCTGGCGCACCACCACGGGGCGTTCACCGGCCTGGCTCAGCAGCTCATGCAGCAGGGCTCTATCGAGTTGCGGGGCGTCGCACGGCAGTACCAATAGGAAGGGCTGGCGCGCTGCGCGCAAACCGGCGCGAATGCCTGCCAAAGGACCCTGAAAGTCGGCATCGTCGTCACTAACCAGGCAGTCAGCAAAGGCTGCATAGCGTTCGGTATTGCGGTTGCATGAGATGATCAGGTCGTCAGTCAGTGGCCGCACCAACTCGTGCAGCCAGGCAATCAGCGGGCGGCCGTGCCAGTCGAGCAGGCCTTTGTCTGCGCCGCCCATGCGTTGTCCGCGACCGCCTGAAAGTAGCAGCACAGAGCAAGCAGGTAGGGGAGTGAGAGCGGGCATCGCGGAGCCTCCAAAGGTGGCCTGTGATATAACGGCGGGCATTATCGCCCATTACTGGAAGCCTGCCATGAATCACAAGGCCGAGGCACATTTCGTGCCCTTGAATATCGCGGTGTTGACCGTCAGTGACACCCGCAGCCTGGACACCGATACCTCCGGTCAGCTGTTTGTTGACCGCTTGCAGGCCGTCGGCCACCAGCTCGCAGCACGGGTTTTGTTGAAGGATGATCTGTACAAAATCCGCGCTCAGGTTGCCACCTGGATTGCTGAAGAGCAGGTGCAGGTGGTGTTGATCACCGGCGGCACCGGTTTCACCGGCCGTGACAGTACGCCGGAAGCGGTGAGCTGTTTGCTGGATAAGCATGTGGATGGTTTTGGCGAGCTGTTCCGGCAGATTTCCGTCCCCGACATTGGCACCTCCACCATCCAGTCGCGGGCCTTGGCCGGTTTGGCTAACGGCACGTTGGTCTGTTGCTTGCCGGGCTCGACCAACGCTTGTCGTACCGCTTGGGATGGCATCCTTGCCGAGCAGTTGGATAACCGTCACCGCCCGTGCAATTTCGTCGCGCATTTGAAGCCTGTGGTTGCCTGCGAGAGCCGGGGATGAGTGGCTGCGATCAGCCTGGTTTGATGCCCGTAGAGGCTGCGCTGGCGCGCCTGCTGACGTTAGCTGAAGCCTCAGCAATTGTTGAAACTGAGCGCGTCAGCTTGGCTGACGCCGCTGGCCGAGTATTGGCTGAGCCACTGCTGGCCGAGCTGGATCTGCCGCCTTGGGACAACAGCGCCATGGACGGTTATGCCCTGCGTCTGGCCGACTGGACGGGTGAGCCCCTAGTCGTCAGCCAACGGATTCAGGCCGGCAGCGCGCCCGAATCTTTGCAGCCTGGCACCTGCGCGCGCATCTTCACTGGAGCGCCGCTGCCAGCTGGCGCCGATACCGTGGAAATGCAGGAAAACGCCGCGCTCGCTGACGACGGCCACGTTACTTTCCGCGAGCCGTTGAAGCTGCGCCAGAACGTGCGTGCGCAAGGTCAGGAAACCCGTATTGGCGACAGCGTACTGCCTGCCGGCACACGGTTAGGTCCGATTGAATTGGGTTTGGCTGCCTCCCTCGGCGCGGCTGAGTTGCTGGTGCGCCGTCGACCTCGGGTCGCGGTTTTGTCTACCGGTGATGAGTTGGTCGAGCCGGGTCAGCCGCTTGGGCCGGGGCAGATTTACAACAGTAATCGTCGTTTGTTGATTGCTTGGCTGCAGCGTCTGGGCTGCGAAGTGATAGATGGCGGCATTCTGCTCGATGATCTTGAGTTGACCCGCGCGGCATTGGCTGCACTGAGCGACGTTGATCTGATTTTGTCCACCGGCGGTGTGTCGGTGGGAGAGGCGGATTTTCTCGGCATGGCCTTGCGCGAAGAAGGCGAGCTGGCGCTGTGGAAACTGGCGATCAAGCCTGGCAAGCCGCTGACTTGCGGCCAATTTCGTGGCGTGCCGGTGATTGGTCTACCGGGCAATCCGGCCTCGACCTTGGTGACTTTCGGCCTGCTCGCAAGGCCTTATTTGCTGCGCCGTTTAGGCGTGCAACGGGTTGAGCCGTTGGGCTTTCCGATGCCGGCTGGCTTCGTATGGAATAAAGCCGGCAAGCGCCGCGAGTACCTGCGTGCGCGCTTGGAGAATGGCCGTGTGGTGCCTTATCCGAACCAGAGCTCCGGGGTGCTGCGCAGCGCCGCTTGGGCCGAAGGGTTTGCCGAAGTGTTGGAGGATACAACCCTGACCGAGGGTGACAGCCTGCGCTTTATCCCGTTGAGCGAGATTCTTGGGTAGGGCAGTGCTGCTTTTAGGCCATTGAGTTACTTTGTTTGCAAAAATTTTTGTTTAAGTAATTTACATTATTACTACCTACAGTTAACTTTCTTTAAGCCTAGGTATTCAGCTATGCCACCAACTTTTTCTCCAAATTGAATGTCTTTGCCAAAATATGTTTCACCTGATTCAGAGTTGTAGTCATAAGTATAAACACCTAGCTTAATCCAGCATAAATAAGATTCTCCGCATTTCTTATCTGTCTCAAATGGGTAGTGATATAATATTGCGAATAAAACAATAATAAATAAAAACAGATAATTTTTATGTTTTCTTTGTATCGGAGCCATATGAATATTTATCTAAGGGCTATATGGATTGTCGTGAACATAGTTCAATATTTCATCTCGAACTTTAATCCATCCATCCTACGTTTTGCGCCGGCTTTCGCGAAATTCCCCCGGAGTCTGCCCTGTCCAGCTTTTGAAGCTGCGGTGGAACGAGCGCGACTCGGTAAAGCCCAGGTAGCTGGCGATGTCTTGAATCGCCAGGTCGCTGCGCAGTAGGTAATGCTCAGCCAGCTCTTGGCGCAGTTCATCGAGAATCTGCTGGTAGCTGGTGCCGGCCAATTGCAGGTGCCGTTGCAGCGTGCGCACCGTCATGTTGAATTTCTCGGCCACGCGTTCTTTGCGCGGCAAGCCATCCTTGAGCAGCAACCTGAGCGCGTTTTTCACCCGTTGCGGCAGCGGCTCGTTGCCGTCCAGTC
Organism: Pseudomonas leptonychotis; assembly: GCF_004920405.1. Classification (NCBI taxonomy): domain Bacteria; kingdom Pseudomonadati; phylum Pseudomonadota; class Gammaproteobacteria; order Pseudomonadales; family Pseudomonadaceae; genus Pseudomonas; species Pseudomonas leptonychotis. The sequence continues at coordinate 769,115 of NZ_RFLV01000002.1, read as the reverse complement.
CGGCCATCAGGGTCAGTGCATGTTCTTCCAAGGTGCGCAGCAGGTTGGCGTCGGCCTGGCGCAGCGGCACCGCGAGGTACTCCAGCGGCACGATCAAGGCATTGCAGCTCTGCTCGAAGCGAATCGGGCAATCGAAAATCGCCTGGTACTCCTCAATTGCTGCGCCTTCAGGCTGGGCATGCTCGAACCAGACTTCCTTGGGTGAGCGGTCCATATCGGCAATCCAGCGTGCATACAGCAGCCAGGACGCCAGCACGTTTTCCACCATATGCCGGCGGATCGGTTCGGCCTGGTGGCGACAGCTCCAGATCAGTTTGACCTGCTCGTTGGCGGCCTCGACTCGGCTAACGCCCATGTCGCCCACCAGTTTTTCATAGGGCACGATGCGGCTCATGGCCTCGCCTAGGGTGGCGCAATTCATGGTGATGTAACCCAGCACACTCCAGGAACCCGGCTGCACAAAACGCGCGCAATGCAGGCCGAACAATGGGTCATCAGACGCCTTTAGCAGGTGTGCAAGTAAGCGCTCGTGGGTTTCGCTGGGGATGCGCTTGCCATTGTCAGTCAGGTCTTCAGCCTTGAGCCCGGCAGCGCTCAAGGCCTGGTCAATATCCAGACCCAGTTGTTCGGCGTGGCGCAAATACTTGAGCAAGGCAGGGACTGAGGTGTAGCCGAGATTGTCGGTCATCTTCTTATTCTGAATGTCTTGATTGGCGATAGCGCCTGGCTTGATTCGACAGTGACGCATCGAAGCGGCCAGCTAGTATAGGCAGCCATTGAGGGTGACTGAAATATCCGGGAGAAACACATGCGACGTTGGAATGGCTGGGGTGATGAAGCAACAGTGGTGGAACTGCCGGCCCATGGCGAGGCTTTTCTTGCTGAGTTGGTCGGGCCGGGCCAGCTGCTTGCCGATGCCAGTCTGGAGCAAGTGGTAGCCCAAGTGCCAGCCTCGCGTTTACAGGCTCATCCGCTTATCAGTCTGGACGCCGAAGACCGTGTGCGTCATGCCCGTGGTCAGAGCTTGCCGGACTGGTTGGCCATGCGCTCGGGTGATTTTGGTGTGTTCCCGGACGGCGTGGCCTACCCGGAAAGCGCCGCGCAGATCGCCGCGTTACTGGCCTGGGCCAGCACGCAGGATTTGATCGTGATTCCCTACGGCGGCGGCACCTCGGTGGCTGGGCACATCAACCCGCAAGCGGGCGGCAAACCGGTGCTGACCCTGTCGCTGGAACGCATGACCAAGCTGGTCGAGATTGATCACGCCAGCCTGATCGCCACCTTCGAGCCCGGCGCCAACGGCCCGCAAGTGGAAAGCCAGCTGCGCGCCCAGGGTTATACCCTTGGCCACTTTCCGCAGTCCTGGGAGTTGTCGACCCTCGGCGGTTGGGTGGCCAGCCGTTCCAGCGGTCAGCAGTCATTACGTTACGGCCGTATTGAGCAGTTGTTCGCTGGCGGCAAGGTTGAAACCTTCGCCGGCACCTTAGAGATTCCGACCTTCCCGGCATCCGCTGCTGGGCCAGATTTGCGAGAAGTGCTGATGGGCTCGGAAGGGCGTTTCGGCATTATCTCCGAGGTCAAGGTACGCATCACCCGTTTGGCCGAGCAAGAAAGCTTCTACGCGGTGTTCCTGCCTAATTGGCAGCAGGCCTTGGAGGCCATTCGCAACCTGGCGCAGGCGCGGGTGCCGCTATCGATGCTGCGCTTGTCCAATGCCATTGAAACCAAAACCCAGTTGGCCCTGGCTGGCCATCCACAGCAAATTGCCTGGCTCGAAAAGTACCTGGCTCTGCGCGGCGCCCGCGAGGGCAAATGCATGTTGACCTTCGGCGTCACCGGCAGCCGTACGCAGAACGCTGCTTCGCTGAGGCAGGCAAAGAAATTGCTCAAAGGCTTTGGCGGCATTTTTACCGGTACGTTGCTTGGTAAAAAGTGGGCAGAGAACCGCTTTCGCTTCCCGTACTTGCGCCATGGTCTGTGGGCAGCCGGTTACGCGGTGGACACTCTGGAAACCGCCACTGACTGGAGCAATGTCGACAACCTGTTGAATAAGCTCGAAACCAGCCTGCGCAATGGCCTGAGTGAAGAGGGCGAGCAGGTACACGTGTTTACTCACCTGTCGCATGTTTATAACGAAGGCTCGAGCATCTACACCACCTACGTGTTTCGTCCTGGCAGCGACTACAGCGAGGCCATGGCGCGCTGGCAGAAGCTCAAGCATGCCGCCTGCCTGACCATCGCCGAGAACCGCGGCACCATCAGCCACCAGCATGGCGTCGGTCGCGATCACGCGCCGTACCTGGCGGTGGAAAAGGGCGAGCTGGGCATGGCCGCACTCAAAAGCTTGGCGGGGCACTTCGACCCTGAACAGCGTCTGGCGCCCGGCGTGTTGTTGCAGGATTGATGATGACTAACTGGAACGCCGCCTGGCGCGAACAGGCTTTGCCTGAACTGGCAGAACGCGACTGGGATTTGATCGTGGTCGGCGGTGGCATCAGTGGCGCCGGCATTTTGCGTGAAGCGGCGCGGCGTGGCTGGAAATGCCTGTTGTTGGAGCAGCGTGATTTTGCCTGGGGCACCTCTAGTCGTTCGTCGAAGATGGTGCACGGCGGCCTACGCTATATCGCCAAGGGCCAGTTTGGCCTGACCCGCGACTCAGTGCGCGAGCGTCAGCGTCTGCTCCAAGAAGCGCCGGGCTTGGTCGATCCGCTGAGCTTTATCATGGGGCATTACCGCGGCGGTTTTCCTGGCCCCAAAGTATTTGGCAGCCTGCTGGCGGTGTATGACGCCCTGGCCGGCAAGCGCAATCATTTGTTCTATTCCTTGCAGCAATTGCGCTACCTGGCGCCTGGTCTGAAAGAAGACGGGTTGTTAGGCGGCACGCGGTTTTTCGACGCAGTGACCGATGACGCCCGTTTGGTCCAGCGGGTCCTCGGTGAGGCGCGTGGTGAGGGCGGCGAAGCACTCAACGGTATGCGCGTGGCCGAGTTACTGCGAGAGGACGGCCGAGTGACCGGGCTGCTCGCCAAGGATGTTGAAACCGGGCTGCGCTACGGTTTCAAGGCCCGTGTGGTGGTGCAGGCCACTGGCGTATGGGCCGATCAATTGCGCCGCAAAACGGGCCTGGAACATATTCGCCCGCTGCGCGGCAGCCACTTGCTGTTACCCGCTTGGCGTTTGCCGGTGGCGCATGCCTTCAGCTTTATGCACGGCGCGGACAAACGACCGGTATTTGTTTTCCCCTGGGAAGGTGCGACGGTGATCGGCACCACTGATCTCGATCATTCAGCGCCACTGAGTGAGGAGGCGCGGATCAGCCCTGAAGAAGTCGATTACCTATTGGCTGCCTGCGCTCAGCAGTTCCCAACCGCAGCAATCAAAGCGGCGGATGTGCTGTCGACCTGGGCCGGTGTACGCCCAGTGGTCAGTGATGGCGTGGCAGGGCGCAAACCTTCGGATGAAAAACGTGAACATGCACTGTGGATTGAGCCCGGCTGCGTGACCTTGGCTGGCGGCAAGCTGACGACCTTCCGCTTGCTGGCGTTGGAGGTGCTGCACGCTTGCGCGCCTATGATTGGGCGTAGCGTGGCAGACCATGGCGCCGCCACTTTTGCGGCGGTCACTAATCCGCCCATGCCGCAATTAAGTCCCGCGCAGCAAAAGCGTTTGGCCGGTCGTCATGGCCGCGCGCTGCCGCAGTTGTTGGCGCTGGTTGAACAGCTTGGCAGCGAGACTGTGGTGGGCACTAACACGCTGTGGGCCGAACTGGCTTTTGCGGCCGAGCATGAGCTGGTGCTGCACCTGGATGACCTGTTGCTACGGCGCACTCGCCTAGGCCTGTTGTTGGCAAGCGGCGCTGCCGCCGAACTGCCACGTATACGTGCGCTGTGCCAAGCCCGGTTGGGCTGGGATGACGCACGCTGGCAGCAGGAAGAACAGCGCTATCTGGCGTTATGGCAGCAGTGCTACAGCTTGCCGGTAGAGAAGTGATGAATAGAAAGGACAGTGCCTTGAATGAGCAAAGCTACCTACTGGCCATCGACAACGGCACCCAAAGCATTCGCGCGTTGCTGTTCGATCTGCAGGGCAATCTGCTCGCCAAGGGCAAAGTCGAGCTTGAAGCGTATTACGCCACTCAGCCAGGCTGGGCTGAGCAGGACCCGGAGTATTACTGGGCCAGTCTGGGTCAGGCCTGCGCGCAGCTCTGGCAACAAGTGGATATCGACCGGCGTTTGATCAAGGGTGTGGCGTTGACCACCCAGCGCGGCAGCGTGATCAATGTCGATGAGCAAGGCCAGCCGCTACGCCCGGCAATGCTCTGGCTGGATCAGCGCCAGGCCGAAGTGCGTGAACCGATCAAGGGGCCGTGGGGCTGGCTGTTCAAGCTGGCCGGGCTGCAAGGCACGGTGGATCACTTTCGCGCCCAGGCCGAGGTCAATTGGATCGCGCAGAACCAGCCGCAAATTTGGGCCAAGACGCATAAGGTATTATTGCTTTCGGGCTTTCTCACCCATCGCCTGTGTGGGAAGTTTGTTGATTCCTTGACCAGTTGTGTGGCCTATCTGCCGTTCGATTACAAACGCCTGCAATGGGCTAAGCCAAGTGACTGGAAATGGCAGGCCATCCCCGTGCGCCGTGAACAGTTGCCGGAGCTGTGCAAACCCGGAGAATTGCTCGGCCATATCAGCGCCGAAGCCAGTCGCCACACCGGTATTCCCGAAGGGCTGCCGCTGATTGCGGCGGGTGCGGACAAAGCCTGCGAAGTGCTCGGCGCGGGCGGCGTTGAGCCGTCCACTGCCTGTTTGTCATATGGCACCACGGCAACGATCAACACCACGCGCAGCCGCTATCTGGAAACCGTGCCGCTGATTCCGCCTTACCCCTCGGCCATTCCCGATCATTTCAATACTGAGGTGATGATTTATCGCGGCTTCTGGATGGTTAGCTGGTTCAAGCAAGAGTTCGGCCTGCGTGAGACGCAGCGGGCCGATGCGCTGGGCGTTGAGCCCGAGGCGCTGTTTGATGAGCTGGTTAACAGCGTGCCAGCCGGGTCCATGGGGCTGATGCTGCAGCCGTATTGGTCGCCGGGTATCCGCGAGCCGGGCCTGGAGGCCAAGGGCTCGATCATCGGTTTTGGCGATGTGCACACACGGGCGCATATCTATCGGGCGATTCTGGAAGGGTTGGCCTACGCCTTGCGCCAAGGCAAAGAGAAAATCGAGAAACGCTCGGGCACAAAAATCACCCGTTTGCGCGTTTCTGGTGGTGGTTCGCAGAGTGATGCGGCAATGCAACTCACGGCCGATATTTTTGGCCTGCCAGCCGAGCGCCCGCACCTGTATGAGACCAGCGGTTTGGGCGCAGCGATTAATTGTGCGGTAGGGCTGGGTCTATACCCGGATTACCCCACAGCCATTGCCGCCATGACCCGCGTCGGCCAAGTGTTTGTGCCTAATCCAGAGGCGCAACACACCTATCAGCAGCTGTACACGCAGGTCTATCAGCGTATGTACAAACAGCTTAAGCCTTTGTATCAGAGCATTCGCAAAATCACTGGATACCCGGCCTAAACCGCTAACAGGTCAGTCGTCTATATCAACGATTCCGTGGCGCACTGCATACAGCACCAAGCCAGCCACGTCATGAATGTCCAGGCGTTTCATGATTTGCGCTCGGTGCGCTTCAACTGTTTTCACGCTGAGGCCAAGCCCCAAGGCGATGGAACGGGTTGATTCACATCGAGCGATTAAACGCAGAATTTCCAGCTGGCGTTGGGTGAGTTCATGGTCTGGCTTGCTGCGGGTCACTGCTTGCTGGATAACCGGCCACATCACCGCCGAACTGAGGTAGTGGTCACCCCGGCTAATGGCTGTAAGTGCCAGAGGCAGTTCATCGAGGGTGGTATCTTTCAACAGGTAGCCGTCAGCCCCTTTTTGCAGGGCATCAAGCACCACATCGGCCTCGCCGTGCATAGAAAGCATCAAGACCTTAATGTGCGGTGAGTCGCGTTTGAACACCTGCAGGGCATCGATACCGCTGACGTTCTTCATCGTGATATCCAGCAGTACGATATCCGGGTTCAGCTTAGCCGCCATAGCAATGGCTTGGCCGCCGTCTTCGGCTTCCCCCACTACCGAGAAGCCGTCGATATGCTCGACCATCATGCGCACCCCCGCTCGTATCAGCGCATGATCATCGGCAAGCAGTAAGCTGTGGCCCATAGCGATGTCCTTTATCGTAAGGTTTCCAAGGTCGTTAATGCACCTCGGTTGGCGGCGCAACCGTCATTCATTGACGGAAGACAGCAAGGCCGCAGAAGGGATGCCTCTTGAGTTATTGGTTGATTTTTAGGTTAGGTGCTATTTGTCAGCGCCGCAAAGACGCATCCATTCTAAGCCCAGCAGTTTTTCTCACTTGGGCGCATAGGTTCGGGTCAGCGACTGGGAGTGGCTAACGGCTTATTGATGAATTGTTCTGCGCCCTAACGGGCTTTTGTAGACAAATCGCTGCGGGCATACTGGGTGATCAGTGCCGCTATGTTACCGAGCGATACACTGCGTTGGGCCGCGCCAAGGTTTAACGCTTCTTTGGGCATGCCAAAGACCACGCAACTGGCTTCGTCTTGCGCCACAGTTTTGCCTCCTGCCTCACGCATGGTTAGCAAGCCACGGGCACCATCATCACCCATACCGGTCATGATAACGCCCAAGGCATTGGCTCCAGCCTGTTGCGCCACGGAGCGGAACAGTACGTCGACTGAGGGCTTATGCCGGTTGATCGGCGGGCCATCCAGGATTTCAACACAGTACTGCGCGCCGTTTCGCTTGAGCTGCATATGCCGGCCGCCCGGAGCAACTAAAGCCAGCCCAGGATGAACCCGGTCAAGATGACGTGCTTCGCGCACTTCAATCTGGCAGAGGCTGTTTAGGCGTTGGGCAAAGGCTGCGGTAAATTTTTCAGGCATGTGCTGAACAATGACAATGCCCGGTGAGTCGGTTGGGAGCTGGCGCAAAACCTGCTCTAAGGCCTGGGTACCGCCGGTGGAGGTACCCAGCGCGACAATTCGTTCGGTGGTGGTAAATAGCGGCGTCGCGGGTGGCGGGCTTGGTTCCGGGCGCTGCAGCTTTGCCGTTGGGTCTGGTAACGCACGGGGGTGACTGCGTGCGGCGATCTCGATCTGCCGGATAAGCTCTGCTGATAGCGCGTGTAAGCTGTCCTTTAACCCCACTTGGGCTTTGGTGAAAACACCCACGGCGCCAGCCGCTAAGGCTTCCAGGGTAATCGGCGCACCCGCTTCAGTGAGTGTTGAGCAAATTAGCGTGGGCGTTGGCCGCTCGCTCATGATTTTGCGCAGGAAGGTCAGTCCGTCCATGCGGGGCATTTCCACATCCAATACCAATACATCCGGCCAATCGCGCTGCATCTTTTCCAGGGCAAAGAGCGGATCAGCAGCCTGACCAATTACTTGGATGCCCGGATGGCTTTGCAGGCAGGCGCTAAGCACCTGGCGCACCAGGGCTGAGTCGTCAACGATGAACACCTTGATCATTCGCGTATCCTCAGCTGGTTACAGTCTTGCAGGTCCTTACAAGTGACTTTGCCAGTGCGTGCATCAAGGGACAGACGCCTGTAGCTCCCCCCCAGCGCTTGCTGGTCAATGCGCCAGCCCAGCAACTCAAACTGCTCGCAGGAAAAACTTACATTCTTGGCGGCAACATTAAGGTCGCTTCCACGCTTGGATTCCATTTGTGTCCCCCCCCCGAATAACCCCTTGAGGTACTCGCTGGGTTGGGTGCCCAAACGTGCCATGTCGGCTTGTAACTGGTTAAAGACAGCCTCGCCGTAGTGGGTGTCCTGAGGATCGAAGCGTTGCCCGCGTGGCAGTAAAAAGTGGGTCAACGCCGCCAACTGCAAGCGCGGGTGCCAGAGTGTGACGGCCACGCAGGAGCCCAGCAGGGTCAGCAAATTGCCATCGTATTGACCAAAAAAGTAATCGCCCGGCATAAGAAATTGCTGATTACTCATCGGGTTTGATACACCGAAGGGGCCAAGGTACGAATGGGTAAATCAAGGCCATGCAGACTTTCGGCATGACCGATGAACAGCATGCCCTCCGGACGCAGCTGCTCAAGTATGCGGGCGACAATGCTGCGTTTATCCTCAGGCGAAAAATAGATGAGGACGTTGCGCAGGAAAATCACATCATACTGGCCGATATCCGCCGGTAATGGACGCATCAGATTGACCTCCCGGGTTGTTACCCGGTTGCGCAATTCAGGCTCAACGCGAAATTGCCCTTCATAGTCACCGACACCACGGCGGCAATAGCGCTTAAGCCAGCCGGGGGTAAATGTCTTGGCTTCATCCATGGGATAAATCGCCTCGCGCGCCTTTTCCAGCATGCGCTGGCTGAGGTCGCTGGCCAGAATCGACCAGTCTTTAGTGCGTGCATGTTCGGCCATCACCATGGCCAGGCTGTAGGCTTCTTCTCCAGATGAGCAGGCTGCACTCCATAGGCGCACTTGGCCCTGACGTGTGGCCAGCCAGCGCAATAAGAAGGCGAAATGTTGCGGTTCGCGGAAAAAGAATGTCTCGTTAGTAGTGAGTAGGTCGATGACCAGTCGACGTTCTTCAACGTGCTGCTTGTTGTTGAGCAGCGCCATGTACTCGCTGTAACTGGACAGGCCCAGTACGCGCAGGCGGCGCAACAAGCGCCCGGCCATTAATGGTCGCTTGTGCTCGGTCATGTGAATGCCGGAGGCCTCGACCATGAGTTGCTGCAATTGCTGAAACTCGCGGTCGCCGAGAATAGGTAGGCTGGCTACGGTCACTTCAGTTTGCCCGCGCCACAGCACGGTTGAGTTCGAGGATGTCTTCCAGTGAGAGCACCCGTCGTACATCGAGCATGATGGTGAAACCGCGCTCGTCGCGGGCCATGCCGGCAATAAAGTCGGTGCGAATGCCCGCGCCGAAGGTCGGCGCGGTTTCGACGTCCGCTGCTTCTATGTCCAGCACCGCATCCACCGCATCGACCACCAGGCCGATGCGTTGCTGCTGCTCATTGAGTTCCAGTTCAATGATGATGATGCAGGTCCGTTTGCTGGGTTGTGTCAGTTCTGCACCCAGGCGCGCAGCCAGGTCCAACACCGGCACAACATTGCCGCGCAGGTTGATAACCCCATGGATGCAGGCGGGCATCATCGGCACTGTGGTGATCTGGCCGTATTCAATAATCTCTCTGACCAGTTCGATCGGCAGCGCATAGCGAGCTTTACGCACCCGAAAGGAGAGATGCTGCACGTTGGTAGGCGTGCTCTCGCTATTTATAACTTGAGGCAGGTTCATGGACGAACTCCTCAGTGGAAATTAACGAACTGGCTGTCATCGACCATGCCACTGCCGGACGAGTCCCCACGAATTATGCGGTTTTGGCGCTGTGGCATATTGTGCGTAGTTTCGTGCGAACTTTTGCTCGCGTGATTGGCCTTGGCCTTGGCTTTTTCATCGAGGCGGAAGTAGCTGATCAACTCCAGCAGCTGCGAAGCCTGGGCGTTCATTTCCTCAGAGGTGGCGGCCAGCTCTTCAGAGGCAGAGGCGTTCTGCTGGGTGATCTGATTCATCTGACCCATGGCAATGTTGATCTGCGTGGCGCCTGTGCTCTGCTCTTGCGAGGCTGCCGTGATTTCCTGTACCAGGTCAGAGGTTTTCTGAATATTTGGCACGATGGCATCGAGCAACTTGCCGGCCTGTTCGGCCAAGTGCACGCTGTTGCCGGCTACGCCGCCGATTTCTTGAGCGGCTACTTGGCTGCGTTCGGCCAGTTTGCGCACCTCTGCAGCCACCACGGCAAATCCTTTGCCGTGATCGCCAGCGCGGGCGGCTTCGATGGCGGCGTTCAGGGCCAGCAGGTTGGTTTGGTAGGCAATGTCGTCGATGATGCCGATCTTGTCAGCGATCTGCTTCATGGCCAAGACCATTTCTTGTACGGCGCGCCCCCCTTCGACCGCGTCCCCTGCGGCCTTACCGGCGATACCGTCGGTGACTTTAGCGCTCTCGGTATTCTGGGTAATCGAGGCGGACATCTGCTCAACCGAAGCGCTGGTTTCCTCGACGCTGGCGGCTTGCTCGCTGGCCGCCTGGCTCAGCGATTGCGAAGTAGCGCTGACTTCTTCAGACGCCGAGGACAGCGAATCGGCGGCGCTACGCACATCACCCATGATCGAGCGTAGGCGTTCGGTCATATGCTTCATGGATGCGAGCAACTTACCGGTTTCGTCTTTACGATCGACCAGTACCTCGATGCCAAGGTCACCTGCGGCCAAGCTGTCGGCCACGCTGACCGCGCGGTTGAGTGGACGGGTGATGCTGCGGGTGACAAAAAAGGCGATCAGAGCCGACATCACCAAAGCAGCCAGGCTGATGGCCATGATCGAGTTGAAGGCGTTCTGATAAATATCATCGGTTTCTTTGCCAGCGGCATTCATCATGCCGCTCTGCAGGTCGATGTATTTCTGCAAAGAGAGCTGGGCGCGATTAATCGAGGGACGCAGGTCAGAAACCATAAACTGCACGGCTTCTTCGCGGTCGCTACTGTTCAGATCAATGGTCTTTTTCAGCGCCACGAGCATGGCATCTCGGTTCACGGTGAATTCTGACATGATCGCCTTGCCTTGCTCATTGAGCTGCATGGCAAGGATCTGCTGCAGTTTTTCGTCGAGGTCTGCCGCGTGCTCGTAGGCGATTTTGGTGTCTTCGGCGGCACTAACTGGGTCAGTAATTGCTACTGTGGTGTAGGCGCGACGGGCAATGCTGTGCAAGTCACCGATCATTTTGAAGCCGATTTCGGCGCGTGGCCAACGGGTACCGACCACCTCGTTAATCGAGTTGTTGATGGCTGAGGTCTCGCGGATGCCAAGCACGCCTATCAGGCCCAGCAGGACCGTAAGCAGGCCAAAACCAATGCCAAGACGCACACCAATTTTCATATTGCTAAAGAAGTTCATACTGAGATTTCTCCATGTTTACCGCTGGTGTCCTGGCGTTGCTGGCCCATACGGGATTCGGCTGCACTCGCTTCGACGTGGTTTTGCAGATCACGGAACAGGCTTGGGATATCCAGGATCAGGGCAACTTGCCCGGTGCCCAGAATGGTGGAGCCACCGATTCCTTGTAGGTGCTGGAACAGGGGAGCGAGGGGCTTGATAACGGTTTGCAGTTCGCCGTGGAGGTGGTCGACGATTAAGCCAATCTGCTGGCGACCATGGTTAACGACCACTATGTTGCGGCGCTTGCTGGAGCTGGGCGGCAGGCAAAAATGCGCGGCCAGAGACAGGCACGGCAATGGCTTGCCGCGCAGGTTTAAGTAGCCGTAGGTTCCATCGAGCTGGGCATCGTCCTGCTCAATGCACTCGGTGACCATATCAAGCGGAATGACGAAGTTCTCATCGCCCAGGCTGACCAGAAAGCCGTCGATGATGGCCAGTGTTAGCGGCAGGCGAACACGAAAGGTACTGCCATGTCCTAGGCGTGACTCGATTTCGATATTGCCGCGCAGCGCATCGATGGTGCTGCGTACCACATCCATGCCGACACCGCGGCCGGACAGGTCGGACACGCTGTCGGCGGTGGAGAAGCCGGCGGCGAAAATCAGCGCGTGAATATCAGCTTCGTCGAGATTGGCCTGGGCATCGATAAGGCCACGGGCTATGGCTTTCTCACGGATTTTGGCGGTATTCAGGCCTGCACCGTCATCGCCGACTTCGATGACGATCATCCCCGACTCGTGATAAGCATTGAGGCGTAACAGGCCTTCGCGGCTTTTACCGGCCAACTGGCGCTCTTCGCCGGATTCAATGCCATGGTCGATGGCATTGCGCACCAGGTGGGTGAGGGGATCGGCTAACTTGTCGATCACCGACTTGTCCAGTTCAGTCTCTGCGCCACGGATTTCCAGGCGGATCTCTTTGCCGAGCTGCTGGCTGACATCGCGCACCACGCGGTGGAAGCGACTGAAAGTGTCACCAATTTCGATCATGCGCAGCTTGAGGGCGGCCTCACGAATTTGCTCGACATGCTGGTTGACGGTCTGAGTCGACTCAATGCAACCCTCATCGCCGTGGGAGCGAGCACGCAACTGAGCACCGGCAGCGCTGATCACCAGTTCGCCGACAAGGTTGATCAGTTCATCAAGCTTGTGTGCCGCTACCCGAATCTGGCTGCTTTCATGGCTGCGCTTGTCGCGCGCAGCCTGCTGTTTGTTCAGCGCAGCATTGACCGCCTGCGGCGGTACTATGCCTTCATCTATCAGCAAGGTGCCGATGGGCGGCTTGGGCTCGGTTGTTTGCGTCTGCTGTAACGCCAGGCCGGTGGCCAGTTCCAGTTCCGTTAGCAGGCCACTGGCAACCAGGATTTGGCCGATGCGCTCTTCGTTTTCTGGGAGCTCATGGATCAGCTGGATGTAGTCGTTTACAACGCTGTCCGGCGGCAGAATACGCAGGGTGCAAAAGTCGTGAATAAACTCAAATACGTCTTCGATTTCGGTTTTGCTGGCGGCGCTGTACAGATCAATCTCTAAGCCCAGGTAGCAGCGTTCCGGGTCCATTTCCACCAGGCTAGGCAGCGCCTCGTCGACCACCTGCAACTGGTTGATATCACCTAGGCGTGCCAGGTAGCGCAGGAACGCGGCTGGGTCAAAACCGTTGCGCAGCAGTTCAGCATGGAAGCGCAGGGAGATATGCCACGTACCGTCGCCACTGCTGCGACTAACTTTTTCTAACTGGCCACGTGGCAAACTTTCTGAGGCCTGAAGGCCCTGGCTTTCTATGGGCGCGGCATGAACCCCATGCTTGGCCAGTGCGCTCACCAGTTCATTCTGATGGGCGACATCAACCTGCAGAGCGCCACTGTCGACATCGATCAGTTCAACCATCGAACCGATTTCATCAAGGCAGCGCAGCATCAGTGAGATCAGCGCTGAGGACAGCTTGGCTTCACCATCACGCACGGCCATTAGCAGGTTTTCTAGGTGGTGGGTGAAATTCACCAGTGGCGTTAGCGAGAACAGGCCGGCCGAGCCCTTGATGGTGTGCATGACCCGGAACAGAGCGTTGATCGCATCCTCATCGTCCGGCGTTTGGTCGAGCAGCAGCAGGTATTGTTCAGCCTGCTGAGTAAGGTCTCGGGCTTCATCTATGAAGCTTTGCAGTAGCTGTGTCCATTGATCGCCATTGAGCATTGCGAGGGTCCTCAGCGGTTAGCCGGCATCACCGCCGGATACAGCGCCTGCAGGCGCAATAGTTCCAGCAGCTCGAGGACCGCACCACTCGCGTTGCACACTTGCAGCGTGGCCGCGGCCTGCTCTAGGTGATGCAGCACGGCAAGCAGCAGCTGAGCACCTGCGGTGTCCAGCTCTTCCAACTCAGCTAGGTCAAGTTGCCAGGAGTGGTCAGGATGCTCACCCAGCAGTTGCAGCAGCTCGGCATGGGCCGCTGCGACTTCGTAGATGGTCAGGCTGCCACCAAGGCGCATTTGAGCAGGCTGGCAGCTGGGGTCGTGGCTCAGCTGGAACATATCAGCCGACCAACTTGTCAACGGCTGCAAGCAGCTGCCGCGGCTGGAATGGCTTGACGATCCAGGCTTTAGCGCCGGCCGCTTGGCCTTCAGCTTTCTTGCCCTGCTCGCTTTCGGTGGTGAGCATGACAATGGGGGTGAAGCGGTATTCGCTGCGGGTCTTGACCTCTTTAACCAGACCGATGCCATCCAAATTGGGCATGTTCACGTCGCTGATGATCAAGTTGATCTTCTGGCCGTTGAGTTTGCTTAAGGCATCGCGACCATCTACGGCCTCAATTACTTGGTGGCCGGCGCCGGTAAGGGTCATCTTTATCAGCTGGCGCATGGACTGCGAGTCATCGACGATAAGTATGGTTTTGCCGCTCATTAAGGGACTCCTGGCGAACGCTTAGAAAAAGGTGACGTCACTGACAACAGCCTTGATGCGTTGGCCATGACGTTCTTCGTCGGTGGTGAAATGTTGACGCAGCTCAGTGAGCCAGCGCTGCGGATCGGCAATGCAGGGGTCCTGGTTTTGGACTGCCTGACACAGGCGCTGCAGGTCATTTTGCAAATGGTCAAGCATCTGGTCGGTGCGATCCTGAAACTGCAGGCCGACCACGATTTGCTCAATGTCGGTTTGTGTGGTCCGGGCGTCTTGTTGCAGCAATGCAGAGGTATCGGACAGCTCGGTGAGGTTCAGGTTGAGGCTTTGCATGACCTTGCCGGCAATCTGGTCGAGGTACTCAAGGTTGCTCTGCTCGTTGCCCGCCATTTGCTGGGCGGCGCTGACGGTCGAGTGAATCGCTTGGTTTATTTCCCCGACCTTGTCGCCCATGCGCTGGCCGGTTTCGGCAGACAGGGTAGAGAGCTTGCGCACTTCGTCAGCGACTACCGAGAAGCCGCGGCCATGTTCACCTGCGCGGGCGGCCTCAATCGCAGCGTTTAGGGCCAGTAGATTGGTTTGGCTGGCAATATCTTGCACGCGCTTGGCCATGGCCTGCAGCTCACTGGCATAGTCATTGAGATGTTCGATAGTGGCGAGCAATTGGGTTTTGTGGCCGCTGGCTTCGTGGAAGGCCTGAACCACTTCATTCAGGCGCTCCTGAGCCTGACGCAGGCTAGTGCCCATGCCGTCGCCGCCAATCACGTGTTCGGATTTGGCCAGCGTCTGGCCTAAACGTTGGCTGAGGCTGTCAAAGCTATTGAACAGCTGACGGATGTTGTCCTGAACCACGTCACGGACTTGACCGATGTTCTGCTTCCACATCGGCAGAACCTCAAGCAATAGCGGTTCTACTGCTGGTGCAGGTGTGTCCTCTTCGATGGGTTGCTCAGTCGGGATGGGCGCTGCTGATTGGGGACGCAGAAAAAAAGCCGTTATTGCGCCCAGAGCCGTGCCGCAAACGGCAAGCCAGGTTTGTCCCAAGGCAAGGCCGGCAAAGGTGGTGGTGATGGCTATCCAGAGGGCGCAGTAGGCGAAAACCATGTTGGCTCCGGTCACGGGCAGTGAAGGTCATCTGTAAATGGTAGGGCGCAATTGCCAACTGCGAACTCAGGGTTTCCCCTAGGCACAGCTAAGGTGCACCTTAGTGCCTTGCTAGCGCGGGGTTAATGCAGGGCTGGCCCCTGTGGGGTGGCGTAACCGAGGGGCTGGGCGCTTAGGCGGGGCCAGTGCATAGCACCCACTGCCCGGTATGAGCTGCCGTGGATGCCAAGACAGTGTGTGGTTGGCTCGGTTTAAGGGCCTTGGATAACGCGCAATTGGCAGCGAGAGGCCCCTAGATGGGGCAGAGGTGGGTTGTCGCCAGCTCGCTCTTAGCCGATGTCATCAGCAAATAAGGGGCTGACTGTTACCCACCTCATCAGGATTCAGGCTACATCCACCAGAATGACTTCACTGTCCTCGATAGCCGTAACCGTGATCACCTCAATATTGCTGACCGCCACGCCATCGCGGGTCTGTGCGCGAACGCCGTTGACCTCGATGCTGCCGCTGGCAGCGACCAGATAGGCCTTGCGCGTCGCGCCGATCGGGTACTCAGTGCTTTGTCCGGCTTGTAGGGTGGCAGCAGCCATCCGTGCAGGGGCGCGGATCGACAAGGCATCTTGGTCTTCGGCAAAGCCGCTGGCCAAGGTGACGAATGTACCGACGCGTTCGCCTTTGGGAAACGGCTTGGCTCCCCAGGATGGTGGTAAACCCACTTGGTTAGGTTGAATCCATATCTGGAAAATCTTGGTCGTGCTGTCTTCCAGGTTGTATTCACTGTGGGCGATACCCGTGCCGGCGCTCATGACCTGCACATCACCGGCTTCGGTACGGCCCTGATTACCCAAGTTGTCCTTGTGGGTAATAGCGCCCTGGCGTACATAGGTGATGATTTCCATGTCGCGGTGTGGGTGGGTTGGAAAGCCGGTGTGCGGTGCGATTTCATCGTCGTTCCACACCCGCAACGGGCCCCAGTTCATCCGCGCCGGATCATAGTATTCGGCAAAGGAAAAGTGATGGCGGGCGTTCAGCCAGCCATGATTAGCGCCGCCGAGTTCGACGAAAGGGCGTACTTCGATCATCTGCTTGTCCTCATTAAGCAACGCCTGCCGGTTAGCTGGAGCGCTTGGTTATCGATGTGAGGATGATCTAACAATGCATTGCGATTAAAAATGCGCATTTATTGAGCTAAGTAATCTAATAATTAGATGTTTGTTAGGCGCCTGTTCGCCGAGCAACCAAAATACTGCTGCTGTGGTCTCTAGTTCTCATGTGTTTGGTCCATCTGGTGTTGGGGAAAAGGATGTTAGAAATCCACGAGCGCAAAGCACTGTTGATTCTGCACGGCAAACAAGCGCTTAACGCCGAGGTGCGCGCTGCTGTAGAGACGCGTCGTCAAGAGGGCTGGCAGATCGACGTGCGTCTGACCTGGGAGGCCGGCGATGCGCAACGGCTGGTGAGTGAGGCGTTACAGGCGGGCTACCCGACGCTGATTGCTGGCGGGGGCGATGGCACTTTGCGTGATGTCAGCGAGGCCATGGCATTGGCTAAAACCCAGGCCAGCCTCGCGCTGTTACCCCTAGGTACCGCCAATGATTTTGCCCGTGCCGCCGGTGTGCCGCTCGAACCTTTGGCTGCATTGGCTTTGTTGGATACGCCGGCGCAGCCGATTGATCTGGGTGAAGCCGACGGTCAGGTGTTTCTTAACATGGCCACCGGCGGTTTTGGTTGCAGCGTTACGGCTAATACGTCGGAAGAGCTCAAGCGTGTGCTCGGCGGGGCGGCTTACTTTCTAACGGGGTTGTCTCGGTTTGCCGAGGTGCAGTCATCGTTTGGCCGTTTCACTGGGCCGGATTTTCAGTGGGAGGGCGAGTTTCTGGCCCTGGGTATCGGCAATGGCCGTCAGGCAGGCGGAGGGCATGTGCTGTGCCCCGAGGCGCGCGTCAACGATGGTTTGTTGGATATTTGCATTGTGCCTGCCGCGCCCGACGTGGTCGGCACGCTGGGCACGCTATTGTCTGGCGGCATCAATGGCTTGCAGAGCGTGGCGCTGAGTGCGCGCTTGCCCTGGTTGGAGGTCGAGGCACCGCAAGGCTTGGATCTCAATCTGGACGGAGAACCCATGGAAAGTCGTCATTTGCGTTTTGCTGCAATGCCGGCAGCTTTGCGCGTGCATTTGCCGGAATATTCGCCGCTTCTGGCCGAAGAACTGGTACGGCTGCTGCCATCCGGCTAGCCTCGGCGGTGCGCTTGTCGCATGATGGCGCCGCGCCATCTGCCTTCAGATGCGTGGCACATGGCCGATACACCAGGTCATGGCTATTTGAGCTAGGCTAGATCGATAAGTGAACAGGAGCGCATGATGGCCGGCATTCTCGACTCAGTGAACCAACGCACCCAGCTGGTGGGTGAGAACCGCCTGGAAATTTTGATGTTCCGTCTGGCGGGTCGGCAGTTGTTTGCGATCAACGTGTTCAAAGTGCAGGAAGTCCTGCAGATGCCCAAATTGACCCTGATGCCGCAGCGCCATCGATTTGTCTGCGGCGTGGTCAATCTGCGCGGGCAGACCTTGCCCGTGATCGACTTGTCCCAAGCCATCGGCATGCGGCCGATTGTGCCGGATGAGCGCAGCACCATTATCGTGACCGAATACAACCGCTCGGTGCAGGCATTCCTGGTCGGCGGTGTCGAACGCATCCTCAACCTCAATTGGGAATCCATCCTGCCGCCGCCAGGGGGCGCGGGGCGTCAGCATTACCTGACCGCGATCACCAAGGTCGAAGACCATATTGTCGAAGTGATCGACGTGGAAAAGGTGCTGGCGGAAATTACCCCGATGAGCACTAAGGTCTCGCCTGAAAAACTGGCCGACCCGATGTTGGAGTTCGCCAAGGGACGTGAGGTGTTGCTGGTGGACGACTCTAATGTGGCCATGAGCCAACTCAAGGGCACCATGGCGCAGCTGGATATCCGTTGTCACTGCGCCAGCGATGGCCTGCGCGCACTCAACCTGCTGAAAAGCTGGGCCGATGCCGGCACCGATGTGCATGAGAAGCTGCTGATGGTGATTACCGATGCGGAAATGCCGGAGATGGACGGCTATCGTTTGACCACCGAAATTCGCAATGACCCGCGTCTCAAAGACCTGTACGTGGTGCTGCATACTTCGCTGTCCGGCAGCTTCAACGAAGCCATGGTGAAGAAGGTGGGGTGTGACAACTTCCTCTCCAAATTTCAGCCGGACAAGCTGGTGGATGTAGTGCGTGAGCGTCTGGCGATGCTGCATTCGAGCGAATAGGCCTGACGGAAAGTCAGGCTGGCTGGCACCGTTGGGTTATTCGTTCAGACGCTTGCGTATTTGCTCAATGCGCTCGCGGTTGACGTCGAAGTCGGCATAACCCAAGCGTGATGCGGACCGCACATCCACGGCAGTTGTGCCGATCATAAATTCCACATCATCGACAAAGCGCATCAGCGAGCTGCTGAACTCTGCACGTAAATAACCTGGCGTGTCCTCAACCACAATTACCCGTGGTTCTTCGCTGAGCAGCGCCTTGAGGCGCGCCTGGGTTTGTTCGGCAGAACCCTTGAGCGGCAGAGCCTCGATGGCGTGTCTGGTATCGCTGGCCTGGCTGTTCACGCAGTTCGGTGAGTCCGGGCAGGCAGTCAAATGCCCGTCTTGAATGCCCAGGTTGTCTGGCGGGCTGCCGCTGCAGGCGCTGAGCAGTAGCAATATGGGTAGGGTTAAGGCGGGCTTGTGAGTGAGGCGGGTTGCTCGTATAAGTGCGTTTTGCCAAAGGAAAGCTGGGCTCATGTTGCATCTCTCTGAGTTGTATCGTTATCCACTGAAGTCAGCGGCGGGTGAAGCCTTGCGCGAAACAGCGCTGGACGCCTTGGGTGTGCAAGGCGATCGTCGCTGGATGGTAGTCGATGCGCAAACAGGACGCTTCCTGACTCAGCGTTTGTTGGCGCAGTTGACCCAGTTGCAGGCGCGTTGGTTGGGTAGTACGCACCTGCAGTTGAGTGCACCGGGCATGGCCGATTTACAGGTGGCGGTGCCCGATGAACACGCGCCGTTGCGTGCTGTAACGATCTGGCGCGACAGCCTGCAGGTGCCGGATGCCGGCGATGAGGCGGCGCAGTGGCTGAGCCAGTGGCTTGGCCGTGCGTGCCGCCTGGTACAGGTGTCGTCACCTTACGCGCGGCAGGTCGATACGGCGTATGCCGAGATCGGTGACAAGGTGGCGTTTGCCGATGGTTTTCCTTTGTTGCTGATTGGTCAGGCGTCGCTGGATGACCTCTCGGCTCGGGTCGGCCGGCCGTTGCCGATGTTACGCTTCCGTCCGAATCTGGTGGTCAGGGGGGCCGAACCCTATGCTGAAGACAGTTGGAAACGTATTCGCATTGGTGAGCTGGAGTTTCGCGTGGTCAAGGGCTGCTCGCGTTGCATCATGACCACTCTTGACCCGCAAACCGGCGAGCGCAGCCCGGATCGTGAGCCGCTGACGACCTTGAAAACCTATCGTGAGCGTGAGGGCGAGGTGTATTTCGGGCAGAACCTGATTGCCTGCGGCGAGGGGTACTTGCGTCTGGACATGCCGGTGCAGGTGCTGGAGTAGGGCGGGTAATTCACGCTCAACAGTGGCTGTTGAGCGTGCAGAGTTAGCCTTTATTGATCGAAGTAGCGTTCATGCCAGGCTACAAGAGGTTGCGGAGCGTTGAGTTTATCGCCGTAGATCACCGAGTAGGACAGCACGTTTTGCACGTACTGGCGGGTTTCATCAAACGGAATATTCTCGATCCACACGTCGTACGACAGGTGATCCGCGCCACGCAGCCACTGGCGGACACGACCTGGTCCGGCATTGTAGGCGGCAGACGCCAGGACGCGGTTGCCGTTGAATTGACCGTAAATTTGACTCAGGTAAGCCGTCCCCAGCTGGATGTTGATGTCCGGCTTATACGCCAGTTGCGGCGATGACAGCGGAATGCCGAAGCGCTTGGCTGTTTCCTTGGCGGTGGCCGGCATCAGCTGCATCAGGCCCATAGCCCCAACCCCGGACTTGGCATCGGTCATAAACCCGCTCTCCTGGCGGGTGATGGCAAACACCCAGCTCGAATGGATGTCGCGGTTACGCGCCTCGCGCACCAGCTGATCGCGGTGAGCCATGGGGAAGCGTACATCCAGGTCATCCCAGTACTGAGCCTGGCTGATGGTGCGAATGGCCGGGAAGTACCAACCCATGTCATAAGCCAGGCGGGCTTGGGCGACCATTTCATCGCGGCTGAACAGGCGGGTGACGTTGTACCACTCGCGCCGCCCGTCGGCGATCTGGCCACGGGCATGGAACTCTAATGCACGACGAATAGCTGCCGAGTCCCGTACTTTTTTGATGGTTTGTGGGCTCAGGGCCAGTGGTTTGTTGTTTAGCTGATAAGGCGCTTGCACCTGATCGGCGGCCATAAAACCGTAGAAGTCGCGTTCTTTGGCCAAGCTCTGGTAAAGCGCTTTTGGTTCCTGGCTGTTGGGTTGTGCCAGTTGCATGCTGCGCGCTTGCCAGTAACGCCAGCGGTTGGTGTTGCCCAGATCGGCGGGCATCTTGCGGGTCAACTGGTTGACCTCTTCCCAGCGGCCCAAGCGCAGCAGTAGGCGGGCGCGCCATTCGCTGACGGTATTGTCACGCAGCTGCGGGTCGTACTTGGCCATGACTGGCAAGGCGCGAGGGTCGAAGCGCTTGGCCAAGGTCAAACCGATTTCACGGGCGATGGCGACTTTTTCATCGCTGGAGAACTTCATGCGCGGTGCATAACTGTCGAGCAGTTTCAGGGCCACTTCGGGGTCCTGGCGGGCCAGGCGGCGCAGACCAAGGCCTACGGCATCCGCCATGGCGGGGTCGGTTTGACTGAAGCGTGAGGTTTGTTTGAGCAGTTCTGGCTTCTGCGCGATCTGAAGCAAGGCCTGACCTTGGCTGCTTAGAGTTGGCAGGTTTTTAATCAAGTGGGTGAGCAGACCATAGTTGCGGGCTTCGGCCGCTAACTTGGCACGCTGCCAGCGTTTTTGTTCAGTGAGTTGGCCTTCTGCAGCCCAGCGCTCAAACAGCGGATCGCACGCATTAGGTTGCGATTTACCCACAAGCCAGAGCTTTTCGGCGGTGGCATACCCTTCGGCACGCATGCCGTGGCTCAGCTGATATTGACCATACAGGCAGTCGAGCTCGGTGAAGTTCAGTGCCGGGTCGTAATAGTTGATAAAGGTCTGCCATTCACCGCGTTCTGCCAGCCAGCGTAGCCAGCGCAGCTTCATCCAGCTGATTTGCGGCAGGTCGCCATGTTCGGCGAGGAATTTCTCGATTTCGTCGTTGCTCGCCCACTTCAGCCGCGCGGTCAGCTCGTCATAGGCCAGGTACGGTTCCAGTGGGTAATCGCGCAGTGCATTGGCATGAAGCTGGTAAGGACCTTTGTCCCCTTTGGCCAATGCTGCTTTGGCTTGATCATAATAATGACGTTGTTGCGTCAGGGTGGCGGCTTGTGCCGCAGAGAAACCCAGGGTGGAAACCAATAGGCAGGACAACAGGCTGAACAGGGGACCGCGCATGACACTTCCAGGCAAATAGTGCGTATGGCCCTAGCTTAGTCGTTTGCCTATGTAGGGTGAAGGCTCAATGCGTTTCAGAGGGTAATTGACGGTATTCATCATTAGCGCGCTTGGTTGTGCGTTGGCCGCCGCGCTAGAGCGCTTGCTATCTCAATAGGTGTTGGATACGTCAGGATTTACTGCGCCTGCGGAAAAAATTGGCCGCGATGCCAGCGCGCTTCTCGGTTAGAATGCGCGCCCTGTTTTGCGGGTGCCTCTGGGCAGCTGCAGATGATTTTTTGGGTGTGTGGGGTTACCGCTGTGCGTTTGAGGCAACGAGGTGCGTTGGCAAACCCCGGTTAACCCAAACATACCCGTCGTTTTTTGTTGAGGCGCGCCATGACACTGCTCAAGTTCACCGATATTTCCCTGGCCTACGGCGCAATGCCGCTGTTGGACAAGGTGTCTTGGCAAATCGCCCGTGGCGAGCGGGTGTGCATCATCGGCCGTAACGGCACCGGCAAGTCGAGCATGATGAAGCTGGTTAAGGGCGACCAGAAAGCCGATGACGGTGCCGTCTGGCGCGCGCCGGGATTAAAGATCGGTGAGTTACCGCAGGAGTTGCCACTGGCAGACGACCGCACAGTGTTCGATGTGGTTGCCCAAGGGCTGGACGGTGTCGGTGAGCTGCTCGCGCAATATCACCATTTGGCGCAAAACTGCGTCACTGAAGATGACCTTAATAAACTGATGCACGTGCAGCAGGACCTTGAGGCCCGTGACGGCTGGCGCTTACAGCAGCTGGTCGACAGCACCCTGAGCCGTTTGCAGTTGCCGGCCGACAAAACCCTGGCCGAACTCTCTGGTGGCTGGCGTCGCCGTGTGCTGCTGGCGCAAGCGCTGGTCTCTGAGCCGGACCTGCTGCTGCTCGATGAGCCGACCAACCACTTGGATATCGGTGCGATTGCCTGGCTGGAAGAAGCGTTGACCGATTTTCAGGGCGCGGTGTTGTTTATCACCCACGACCGTTCCTTTCTGCAGAATCTGGCCACGCGCATCCTCGAGTTGGATCGTGGCGGCTTGATCGACTGGAATGGCGACTACGCAAGCTTCTTGGTGCACAAAGAGGCCACGTTGGCGGCTGAAGAAACCGCCAACGCTTTATTTGACAAAAAACTGGCCCAGGAAGAAGTGTGGATTCGTCAGGGTATTAAGGCGCGCCGCACCCGTAACGAAGGCCGTGTACGCGCTCTTAAAGCTCTGCGCGTCGAGCGCAGCGAACGCCGTGAACGTACGGGTAAAGCCAACATCCTGCTGGATACTGCGGAGAAATCCGGCAAGCAGGTAATGGTTTTGGATAACGTCAGCTTCGCCCATCCAGGCGGGCCGTTCCTGATTAAAGATTTTTCCATGGTGCTGCAGCGCGGCGATCGCATCGGCCTGCTCGGTGCAAACGGCACCGGCAAGACCACCTTGCTCAAGTTGATGCTAGGTGGTTTGCAGCCCACCAGCGGTGAAGTGGCTGAAGGCACACGCATTGATGTGGCGTATTTTGACCAATTACGTCACCAGCTGGATTTGGAAAAAACCGTTATCGACAACGTTGCCGAAGGCCGCGACTTTATCGAGATCGACGGGCAGAACCGCCACGTACTTAGCTACCTGGGCGACTTCTTGTTCAGTCCGCAACGTGCACGTACACCAGTCAAAGCGCTGTCCGGCGGTGAGCGGGCACGTCTCTTGCTCGCTAAGTTGTTCAGTAAGCCAGCTAACTTGCTGGTGCTGGACGAACCGACCAACGATCTCGATGTAGAAACCCTGGAGCTTCTGGAAGAAGTGCTGCTGACCTTCCCTGGCACCGTGCTGATGGTTAGCCACGACCGAGCCTTCCTCGACAACGTCGTGACGAGCACGCTGGTCTTTGAGGGCGAGGGTAAGGTGCGTGAGTATGTTGGCGGCTATCAGGATTGGTTGCGCCAGGGTGGTTCGCCACGTTTGCTTGGTGTGGGCGAAAGCAAAGCTGGAAAGCCTGAACTAGCCTCAGCAGTGGTTCCTACGCCGATTGCAGCAGAGCCGGTAGCGGCTGCAAGCAAGAAAAAGCTCAGTTACAAGCTGCAGCGCGAGCTGGAAGCGATTCCTGGGCAGATCGATGTGCTGGAGACGCAGGTTGCCAGTTTGCAAGAGCAGATTGGTGCGCCGAGTTTTTATCAGCAGTCTGCGGAAAAGACGGCTGAAGTGCTGGCTAAATTGCAGGTGGTGCAGCATGAGTTGGAACAGCTGGTTGAACGTTGGGCTGAGCTGGAAGAGTAACAGCGTGTTTAAACGCAGCAACTCGTAAATCGGTGTTTAGCCAGGCGTGCTAAGCAGGTAATACGCTCAAACAGGATTTTTGAGACTTCAGGCGGAGACATTCATGGCCATCGAGTACCGCATTACTCTCGACGACAATCATCAGTTCAGCTACAGGATCGAGCTGGACCGAGTGTATGAGGCCGAGGCGGCGCAACGCGCGCCGGCCTGGACCCGGCTTGAATACCAGCAGTGCAGTAACTGCCCACTAAGCAAGGACAATTTCAGTCATTGTCCGGCGGCAGTCGATCTGCATCGGGTGATCGAGGACTTCCAAGGCTTGCCAGCCTTCAAGAAAGTCTCTGTATGGGTGCGTACGCCGGAGCGTGAGTACAACAAGCAGGTAGGTCTGGAGGAGGGCTTGCGGGCGCTGCTTGGCGTCATTATGGCGACCAGCGCCTGCCCTGTTCTGGGCAAACTCAAGCCCATGGCCCAGCATCATCTGCCATTTGCCAACAGCCAAGAGTTCATTTTGCGTACGGTGTCGTTATACCTGACGCAGCAGTACTTCAATCTTCGCGAAGGGCATGCAGCTGACTGGGAGCTGAAGGGGCTGGTGCGCATGTTTCAACAACTGCAGCTGGTCAATCAGGCGTTTTGGCAGCGTATTCATGCGACCTGTGAAGGGGACTCTAACCTCAAAGCGTTCCTGACCTTCTTCTCCATGGCATCGAGCATGACTTACTCGCTGGAAACCCAGCTGCAGAAGATCCGCCCTCTAGTCATGATTCCCGGCGACGGCGACGAATAACGCAGGCGCGTTATTCGTCGCCATCCTTGTCATTCCGCTTTTTTCAGGCGTACCGCCAGCACGTCGCAAGGCGCGCCGTGCAGCACATCATTGGCGGTTGAGCCCAATAGTAAAGCCAGGCCATGGCGCCCGTGGCTGCCGACGACGATCAGGTCGCACTGCTGCTCTTCGGCTAAGCGGTGAATTTCCTGGCGCGGCTGACCATATGCCAAATGACAGTGGTCAGTGCCCAATTCCGGGTAGCTTGCGGAAAATTTGCCCAGGCGTTCGCGAGCCTGATCAAACTGTTGTTGTTGCAACATCGACAAATCCATGGGTACGTCGCCACCAAAGGCCATCGCCATGGGTTCGACAATATGCACCACAGACAGCTTGGCCCCACTGCTGGTGGCCAGTTTTTGCGCGCGGTGCATGACCGGGTCGCATTCTTCGGTAAGGTCGACAGCGACCAATATGTGCAGGTAGGGCATAGCTAGCTCCTTACAAGTGTATCGATGGTTTTAGTATGGCCTTCTTGAGTGCATATGACAGGTTTTTGCCTGCGAGATAATGATATGAGTCCTTGGTTTGTGGTTTTGCTCCTGGCTGTAATGTTAAGTCCTTTGGCGTGGTTGGCTCCGTCGCGGCGTCAGCGCGGGCAAATGGATGTACGTTTGCAGGCCCGTCGCATGGGAGTGGCCATGCAGTTGTCGCGGCAGGAATGGCCGCACTGGTTACCATGCCAACCACCAGAAACCTGCCCGCAATACCATCGGGGGAGGCGGCGGGGTCAGGTTGACAGTTGGTGTTATTGGCAGCTGGAGCCCGGTCAATGGGTTAATAAATGGCGTGAGCCCTGCACCGATCAAGCGTTCTTAGCTCAACTGCAGGCATTGCCGGCGGATGTATTTAAGGTTGAGGCAACTGATCAGATGCTATCGGTATGCTGGGGCGAGCGTGGTGCTGATGAGGCGTTGCAGCAAGTTGTGGATTTCCTCCAGGCCAAAGCCTGAGCAAAAAATTGCCTGGAGCAATTTTTAACGTCGCGTAGCGGATGGCAGGCCTATAAAAGAAAGCCCAGTGCAAGCACTGGGCTGGAGTACGGCCAGGCAGGCCGGTAAAGCGAATGCAGAAACGGTCGCGCAATCAGAGGTTGGCGGCCGCGTATTGGCTGGAAATCTGTTCGATTCCCTGAATAATGGTGTTGGAGTACTTGTTAACCAGAAATGGCACGCTGTTCTCGTTGTAGTTGATCAACGACTTTTCAATGTAGCGCCATTTGGTGCCTACCCCGTCCCAAGACTGCTTCAGTTGTGGTGTGTTTGTCGGCTCTTTCTGCAGTGTAGCCATCTTGCTGGCGAACTCAGCGACCAGTTCTTCCATGGGGCGCGCATCGCCGCCGCCCATAAAGGTTGCGCCGACTGAGGCGCTGCGCGAGGCATAATCAACTGCAATGCCTTGCATCAATAGGCTTTGCTCACGGCTGCGCTGAGCCAGGGCAGGAACGCTGTAACTGCCTTCCTGTTGGATCTTGCTATACAGCTCTTGGCTCAGGCTCATCAACTGCTGATTGCGTGCAGCCAGGTCGGCCACCGGTTGTAGGTCGGTATAACCTTGGGTTTTCAATGCACTGGTCAGGTTGTTGAGGTCTATTTGATAACCCTTCCATTGCTGGTCAAGCTGCGAGCGTAAGGCCTTTGATCCTTCGCCTGGCATCTCGGTGAGCGCGTTGAGCTGGGTGTTCACCTCTGTCAGCGATTCACTGATCATCCGCGAGTAGCGTTGATCGCCTTCCATGCCGTTGAACATATAAAAGTCGCCAAGGGTTTTTTGTGTGGCGAGACGAAGTTGATGCAGCTTAAGCAAATTAGTAGCGGCATCTGCAGCTTGGCTAGAGGTGCTGATCAGGGGGAGGGTGCTTGCGAGCAGGGTGCTCAAGAAAATGGCAAGCATGCGGCTCGACATGGGAAAACTCCGTACGCCCTTTGTTGGGCTTTAATTGTTTTTGTTTTGCTTACGGCCGGCCCGGGGCGGCGATATTGAGACGACTGTACCTGTAGGTTTATCATTTTGCTAGGTATGCGCTGGATCACACTTTTGCGCATAAAGTTAACGTGTAAGCCTAATATCGCCGCGAATGTCCGCCTGTTTGCGACACAGTCATCGCTGTACCTCTGTCAGCGCGAACGTAATTTTTTGTACGCCTTCGCAGACACTACAGGCCAATTGACAAGCAGATGCTTTTCCTTGAAGGTGTGCACACCCAAATCAAACGGGCGTATGAATTGAGCGTTTGCCTCCAAAGGCAGCGCCTTTACAGCCCGATTATCGCGTCGGTGGGTGTGCCAGGCTGATAGGGGCTACTCTGAGACGGCTATGCCGTGGAGTAGCTTGCTGGTTGGCTCCGATGTGTACTGTTCAGCTTCCATACCGTGGAGATCAGTTGATGATTTACGAAGGTAAAGCCATCACGGTTAAGGCTCTTGAGAGTGGCATCGTCGAATTGAAATTCGACCTCAAGGGTGAATCCGTCAACAAATTCAACCGTCTTACCCTCAATGAACTGCGTCAATCTGTTGATGCGATCAAGGCTGATGGTTCGATCAAGGGCGTGATTGTCACCAGTGGCAAAGACGTATTTATCGTCGGCGCTGACATCACCGAGTTCGTCGACAACTTCAAGTTGTCGGACGCAGAACTGGTGGCTGGCAACCTCGAAGCCAACAAGATCTTCAGTGATTTTGAAGACCTCACTGTTCCGACTGTAGTCGCGATCAATGGCATCGCCTTGGGCGGTGGTTTTGAGATGTGCCTGGCCGCGGATTACCGCGTCATGGCTGAAAGCGCTAAAGTTGGCTTGCCGGAAGTCAAACTGGGCATCTACCCAGGCTTCGGCGGCACTGTGCGTCTGCCGCGGGTTATCGGTACCGATAACGCCGTTGAGTGGATTGCTGGTGGTAAAGAAAACAAAGCGGCTGACGCCCTGAAAATGGGTGCAGTGGATGCCGTGGTTGCCGCTGACAAGCTGCAAGCCGCTGCCTTGGACCTGATCAAGCGCGCCATCTCCGGTGAGCTGGATTACAAGGCCAAGCGTCAGCCGAAATTGGAAAAGCTCAAGCTCAACGCGATTGAGCAGATGATGTGCTTTGAAACCGCCAAAGGTTTCGTTGCAGGTCAGGCTGGCCCGAACTACCCGGCGCCAGTTGAAGCGATCAAGACCATCCAGAAAGCCGCCAACATGGGGCGCGACAAGGCTCTGGAAGTTGAGGCTGCTGGCTTCGTCAAACTGGCCAAAACCCCAGTTGCTGCGAGCCTGATTGGTCTGTTCCTGAACGATCAGGACCTGAAGAAAAAAGCCAAGCAATACGACGAAATCGCTAAAGACGTGAAACTGGCTGCCGTGCTCGGCGCTGGCATCATGGGTGGCGGTATCGCTTACCAGTCGGCGTCCAAAGGTACTCCGATCCTGATGAAGGATATCCGTGAAGAGGGTATCCAGATGGGGCTGGCAGAGGCTTCCAAGCTGCTTGGCGGTCGCGTTGCTAAAGGTCGTATGACCCCGGCGAAGATGGCTGAAGCCCTCACTGCAATTCGTCCAACCATGTCTTATGGTGATTTCGGCGCTGTCGACATCGTTGTAGAGGCTGTGGTCGAAAATCCGAAGGTTAAGCAGATCGTGCTGGCCGAAGTAGAAGGCGTGGTGAAGGAGGATGCAATTCTTGCTTCCAACACCTCGACCATTTCCATCAACTTGTTGGCCAAGGCCCTCAAGCGTCCGGAAAACTTTGTCGGCATGCACTTCTTCAACCCCGTGCACATGATGCCGCTGGTTGAAGTGATTCGTGGTGAGAAGTCCAGCGAAGTGGCAGTCGCCACCACCGTTGCCTACGCCAAGAAAATGGGTAAGACCCCAGTAGTCGTCAACGACTGCCCGGGCTTCCTGGTTAACCGCGTACTGTTCCCTTACTTCGGTGGCTTCTCCAAGCTCCTGGAGCTGGGCGTAGACTTTGTGCGTATCGACAAGGTCATGGAGAAGTTCGGCTGGCCAATGGGTCCGGCGTACCTGTCCGACGTGGTCGGTATCGACACCGGTCACCACGGCCGTGACGTAATGGCTGAAGGCTTCCCTGACCGCATGGCGGTTGAAGGTCGCACTGCAGTTGACGTGATGTACGAAGCTGATCGCCTGGGCCAGAAAAATGGCAAAGGTTTCTACGTCTACGAAATGGACAAGCGCGGTAAGCCGAAAAAGGTTATCGACCCAGTTGCTTACGAGCTGCTGAAGTCCATCGTGACCGAGCAGCGTGAAGTAACTGATGAAGACATCATTAACTTCATGATGATTCCTCTGTGCATGGAAACCGTGCGTTGTCTAGAAGACGGCATCGTTGATACCGCAGCTGAGGCCGATATGGGCCTGATCTACGGCATCGGCTTCCCGCCGTTCCGCGGTGGTGCGCTGCGTTACATCGATACCGTCGGTGTAGCTGAGTTCGTTGCCCTGGCCGACAAGTACGCCGAGCTGGGCGCGCTGTACACCCCGACTGCCAAGCTTCGCGAAATGGCTGCTAGCGGCCAGAAGTTTTTCGGTTAATCGCGGACAGACTAGAGCGAGAGTGAATTTATGAGCCTGAATCCTAGAGATGCAGTCATCGTCGACTTCGGTCGTACCCCGATGGGTCGTTCCAAGGGCGGCATGCATCGCAATACCCGTGCCGAGAGCATGTCGGCCAACCTGATCAGCGGCGTGCTGGCGCGTAACACCAAGGTCGATCCGGCCGAAGTGGAAGACGTGATCTGGGGCTGCGTTAACCAGACCCTGGAGCAGGGCTGGAACATCGCGCGCATGGCGTCGCTGATGACCCAGATCCCGCATACCGCTGCTGGCCAGACGGTAAGCCGCCTGTGCGGCTCGTCCATGAGCGCGTTGCACACAGCTGTGCAGGCAATTCAGACCGGCAACGGTGACGTTTTCGTCATCGGCGGTGTGGAGCACATGGGCCACGTTGGCATGATGCATGGCGTCGATCCAAACCCGCACCTGTCGCTGTACGCGGCCAAGGCCTCGGGCATGATGGGTCTGACCGCTGAAATGCTTGGCAAGATGCATGGCATCAGCCGCGAGCAGCAAGATGCGTTCGGTGAGCGTTCGCATCGCCTGGCTCAGAAAGCCACCGTCGAAGGCAAGTTCAAGGATGAAATCATCCCGATGCAAGGCTACGACGAGAACGGTTTCCTGAAAGTCTTCGATTACGACGAAACCATTCGTCCGGAGACCACCCTGGCAAGCCTGGCTGCACTGAAGCCTGCGTTCAACCCGAAAGGCGGCACCGTGACTGCAGGTACGTCCTCGCAGATCACTGACGGCGCTTCCTGCATGATCGTCATGAGCGCCCAGCGCGCTCAGGATCTGGGCATTCAGCCAATGGCAGTGGTTCGTGCCATGGCCGTGGCCGGTGTTGATCCAGCAATTATGGGTTACGGTCCAGTACCGTCGACTCAGAAAGCTCTTAAGCGTGCTGGCTTGTCCATCAATGACATCGACTTCTTCGAGCTCAACGAAGCCTTCGCTGCCCAGGCCCTGCCTGTGCTGAAGGACCTGAAAGTGCTCGATAAGATGGAAGAGAAGGTCAACCTGCACGGCGGCGCAATCGCACTGGGTCACCCGTTCGGTTGTTCCGGGGCGCGTATCTCCGGTACCCTGCTGAACGTGATGAGGCAGAATGGCGGCACCTTCGGTGTGTCGACCATGTGCGTAGGTCTCGGCCAAGGCATCACCACCGTCTTCGAACGCCTCTAAGCTTTACAGGGTGTAAGAGATGGAAGAACCGGGGCCAAGTGCCCCGGTTTTTGTTTTTGGCCAGCCATTTATGGCAGCCACTTTTCGGGTCGCCGCAAGGTTGCGTAAGAGATTTATCCCGGAAATTTTTTATCAGCAGAAAATCTTCAAGGAATTCACCCATGCAATTACAGCCTGGCCTTTACCGTCATTACAAAGGGCCTGAATACCGTGTGTTTGGTGTGGCCCAGCACTCCGAGACGGAGCAGCAGATGGTGGTCTATCAGGCGCTATACGGCGAGTTTGGCCTCTGGGTGCGGCCGCTGGAGATGTTCTGTGAAAGTGTTGAAGTGGACGGCGAGACGGTTCCACGCTTTGCTTTGCTTCAGGCTGAAAGCACACTGTTTACTCGGCCTTGAGCTGACACCGGGCCATAGCTGCGCTTGACCTCGGCCGGACCGCCACTATATATAGCGGTGCCGCGCTAGCAGGCAGTACAGCGCCTCCCGCATTTATTTACCGAATTCAGGAATTTTCCAATCCATGGGCAAATCGCTGGTCATCGTGGAATCCCCGGCCAAGGCCAAGACCATCAACAAGTACTTGGGCAACGAGTACGTGGTGAAGTCGAGCATCGGCCACATCCGTGACCTACCCACCAGTGGCTCGGCAAGCACCGCCAAAGAGCCCGTTAAGCGTGGTAAGGCCGCAGCTGGTGAAGTGCCCGCGCTGTCGCCCAAGGAGAAAGCCAAGCGTCAGCTGTTTGCGCGCATGGGGGTCGATCCCGAACACGGCTGGAAAGCCAAGTACGAGATCCTTCCAGGCAAGGAGAAGGTGGTCGAGGAATTGCGCCGTTTGGCTAAAGATGCCGACACCATCTATCTCGCAACCGACTTGGATCGCGAGGGGGAAGCCATTGCCTGGCACCTGCGCGAATCCATTGGTGGTGACGACAGTCGCTATAAGCGCGTGGTGTTCAACGAGATCACCAAAAAGGCCATTCAAGAGGCGTTTTCCAAGCCTGGCGAGCTGGATATCAATCGGGTTAACGCACAGCAGGCGCGACGTTTTCTCGATCGCGTCGTGGGTTATATGGTTTCGCCACTGCTGTGGGCCAAGATTGCCCGTGGCTTGTCCGCCGGTCGTGTGCAGTCGGTGGCCGTGAAGCTGGTGGTCGAGCGCGAGAAAGAGATCCGCGCTTTCGTCCCAGAAGAATACTGGGAAGTGCACGCTGACCTGGGTACTACCAAAGGCGCCAACGTGCGCTTCGAAGTGGCCCGCGAAAACGGTGCTGCGTTCAAACCATTGAACGAAGCCCAGGCCATGGCTGCGCTGAACACGCTTAAAGCGTCCAGCTACAGCATCAGCAAGCGTGAAGATAAGCCGACCAGCAGCAAGCCCTCGGCCCCCTTTATTACCTCCACCCTGCAACAGGCGGCGAGTAACCGTCTGGGCTTTGGGGTGAAGAAGACCATGATGATGGCTCAGCGTCTTTATGAGGCGGGTTACATCACTTATATGCGTACTGATTCGACCAACCTCTCGGCTGACGCCGTGAGCATGGTGCGCGACTTTATCCAGGGCGAGTTCGGCAAGAAGTATCTGCCGGCCGATCCGATTGCCTACAGCAGTAAAGAAGGGGCGCAAGAGGCGCACGAAGCGATTCGTCCGTCTGACGTCAACCTCAAACCGACTCAGTTGTCCGGTATGGAGCGTGATGCCGAGCGTCTGTATGAGCTGATCTGGCGTCAGTTTGTGGCCTGCCAAATGCCGCCAGCCGAATACCTGTCTACCACCGTGACCGTGACTGCCGCGCAGTTCGAGTTGCGTGCTAAAGGTCGTATCCTCAAGTTTGACGGTTACACCCGCGCATTGCCGCAAATGAGTAAGCCAGGCGATGACGATGTGTTGCCGGACATGGGGCAGGGCGAGGCGCTCAAGCTGATCAAGCTCGACCCGAGCCAGCACTTCACCAAACCGCCGGCGCGCTACTCTGAAGCCAGCTTGGTCAAGGAAATGGAAAAGCGCGGTATTGGTCGTCCGTCGACCTATGCAGCGATCATTGGCACCATTCAGGATCGCGGTTACGTGGCCCTGCATAACCGCCGTTTCTACTCCGAAAAAATGGGCGACATTGTTACCGAGCGCCTATCCGAGAGCTTCTCCAATCTGATGGACTACGGCTTTACCGCTGGCATGGAAGAGCACCTGGACGACGTGGCCCAAGGGCAGCGTGAGTGGAAAAACGTCTTGGACGAGTTCTACGGTGACTTCAAGAAGAAGCTTGAGGTCGCAGGTGATAGTGATGGCGGTATGCGTGCTAACACGCCGACGCTGACTGATATAGCCTGTCGCGATTGCGCGCGGCCAATGACTATTCGTACGGCGTCTACGGGGGTGTTCCTGGGTTGCTCGGGTTATGCATTGCCGCCTAAAGAGCGCTGCAAGGCGACCGTCAACCTGGTGCCGGGTGATGAGATTGCCGCTGACGACGAAGGTGAGTCTGAGTCGCTGGTGTTGTTGGGCAAGCATCGTTGCCCGATCTGCTCGACCGCCATGGATGCTTACCTGCTCGATGAAACCCGCAAGTTGCATATTTGCGGCAATAACCCGGATTGCCCAGGTTATGAAGTGGAGCAGGGCCAGTACCGCATTAAGGGCTATGAAGGTCCGAGCCTGGATTGCGATAAGTGCGGCAGTCAGATGCAGTTGAAAACCGGGCGCTTCGGCAAGTTCTTTGGTTGCACCAACAGCGAGTGTAAGAATACCCGCAAACTGCTGAAGAGCGGCGAAGCGGCACCACCGAAGATGGATCCGGTGAAAATGCCGGAGCTCAAGTGTGAGAAGGTCAACGACACCTACATCCTGCGTGATGGCGCATCTGGCCTGTTCCTCGCGGCCAGTCAATTCCCCAAGAACCGCGAAACGCGCGCGCCATTGGTTGTTGAGATTATTCCGCACCGCGATGAAATTGATCCCAAGTATCATTTTCTCTGTGATGCACCAAAGAAGGATCCTCAAGGTCGCGCTGCAGTAATTCGTTACAGCCGTAAGACCAAGGAGCAGTACGTACAGACCGAAGTCGACGGAAAACCGTCCGGCTGGCGTGCGTTCTTTGATGGCGGTAAGTGGAAGGTCGAAGATAAGAACAGCTGATCGAGCTGAGCGCGCCTGTTGTCAGGCGCGCGTTTGTTTATTCGATCCGTTTTGGAGGGTGCCGCTATGGCCAATGAACTCTATACCCGTACCAATCAGAAAATTTTCTATGCAGGCTTGGCACTGGAGTCCTGGCGTAAGGCCGAACAAGCGCAAAGCATGAATGCGCTGGCTTTGATTCAGGCAGAGCGCGAAGCAGCGCTGTTCCATCTTTATGGTGCTCTGCTTGGGTTGTGCCATGAAATTGCTGGTTACTATCGTTTGCCCGACAGTGCGGCCCCGCGCGTTGAAAGCTTTCTCACGTCAGCGGTGCTGAGCGCTGCGCCGAGTCAGGAGTTAGGTGAGCTGGTTGAGCTGGCGCAGTCCCCCGGTAGCTGGGTAACTGAGTTGCTCAATGCCTATGCAGCGCTTTTTCAGCCACCGCAAGCCGGCAAGAAAAGCAAAGTTGACCCGACTACAGCGCTAATCACAGCGATCAGCCTCGACGAAGAAGTTGAGCCTCTAGCTCATCAGGCTTTGGAGACGTGGCGGCAGCAGTTGAAGGCTCTAGCGCAGCGCTTTCGGGAAACATTGAGCGAGTGGTAAGCCGCTGATTGGACCGGCGGACTAGGGGGAGCCTAGGTCGGCTGTTACAATGGTGGTCTTACGTGGAGAGCTAAACCAATGCCTACATCCTTCCTAGAAATTGTCGAACTGCCTGATGGGCGCATTGCTTTGCGCCGAGCAGAGGATGAAGAGTCGTTAGTGGTGCTGGATTTTTCTGCCGACGCCAAAGCGTTCCTACAGGGCCAGCATGTCGAGGTGGCCAAGGCCATGCTTAACGTAGGCGTGCAGATGGCTGGTCGTTTGGCAGAAAATAACTTTCAACATGAAGAAGGGCCGCGGGTTCTGCATTGATTGCAGAGTTCGGCTGAGTGCTGCTTTAAAATGCTACTGCCCTTACGCAGACCCTTCTCACAGCAAATATTGACTCTATCTGACGGCTGACACGCACAATCCTTGTGCGCCTCTGTGACTAATCATCCCAAGCTGATATTCAAGCTTTGCGCCGTACCTTGGCGGGCCGCGTGCTCGAGGCGTTGACGTGCGTGGCGCTCAAGCGGATGCAGCCAGCTGACGACCGTGTGGCTACGCCCCAGTTTCAGAGCGTGTTGCGCTAATTCTAATGCGCTCTGCTTGCCGCGCGGGTGCAGCAGCAGGATGCGTTCGCGGTTAAGGCCTGCCTCGCGAAGCCAGCTCTGAGTCAGGCTTAAGGGCGGCGCTACAAGGGTCAGCCAGCGCTCGTCGTGGTTCTCGCTGAGCTCACGCAATATGGGTGCAAGTAGATTGAGGCAATGCCCTGCGGGGCCGCGTAGCGACAACTCACTGAATGCATCGCCCTCGCTATCCTGCCAAGGCAGTTCGCTGCTATCGGCAAGTAATGGTGGCACTGTCGAGGCCATAAACGCATCGAACAGCGGCAGTTGTGTACGGTCCAGTGATTGCGGGAACTGCATAGATCCTCCACCAGCAGGTGTTAGCAAACCGCCTGCGTTATCGATAGTGCGTTAGAAAGGCCCCACCTGCTTTTTTAATGCCCTGCTAGCGGCGTATAACACCGACGCTTAGGCCTTCAATAATCAAATCTTGTTCTTCCAGGTTTACTTCGATCGGCGCGAACTCCGGGTTTTCGGCGATCAACCAGACTTTGTTACCTTCACGCTTGAAGCGTTTGACCGTGACTTCATCATCAATGCGTGCCACTACCACCTGCCCGTTCCGGGCCTCACGTGTGGTATGTACGGCTAGCAAGTCACCGTCAAAGATGCCGATGTCTTTCATGCTCATGCCACGTACACGCAAGAGGTAATCGGCTTTGGGGTGGAAGAAGTCTGGATTGATCTTGCAAGACTCTTCGATATGTTGCTGCGCCAGAATCGGCGCGCCTGCGGCGACGCGACCAATCACCGGCAGGCCTTCATCTTCCTCGGCGTGAGGTTCAAAACCTGGAATGCGAATGCCGCGCGAAGCCCCCGGGGTCATTTCGATTGCACCCTTGCGAGCCAGGGCCTTGAGGTGTTCTTCCGCTGCATTGGGTGATTTGAACCCCAGTTTCAAGGCGATCTCCGCACGGGTAGGCGGGTAGCCGTTGTCTTCAAGGCATTGCTTGATGAAGGCGAGAATTTCAGCTTGGCGCGGCGTTAGTTTTAGCATGGTCGGCTCTGTTTTTTTGTACAGTGACTGGGATTATATACAGTGATCGACGATTGGCAATCCTTGCGTTCTGATCTCTACTCAATTCACCTTCTTTAGGTTGGCTGCACTGCACTGTTACTTGCGGTGTCCACTGGGCGTCTAGTTAGGACGGCTGTGTTCAGTCAGGTGTGTGTGACTACCCGGCCACAAGATGGTTTGTCCGGCTTGACAAGGCGGGCAGCTGAAACGTATGTTTCAAACAAGTGTTTGTTCAGATGAAAAGAGTCATGGCCCAGTCGGAAACCGTTGAACGCATTCTCGATGCGGCAGAGCAGCTTTTTGCGGAGAAGGGTTTCGCTGAAACCTCTCTGCGTTTGATCACCAGCAAGGCGGGAGTCAATCTCGCCGCAGTGAACTATCATTTCGGCTCCAAGAAGGCCCTGATTCAGGCGGTTTTTTCACGCTTTCTCGGGCCTTTCTGCGTAAGCCTGGAACGTGAGCTGGATCGCCGGCAGGCTAAGCCGGAAAGCAAAGTTAGCCTGGAAGAACTGCTTGAGTTGCTGGTCGAGCAGGCATTGGCGGTAAAGCCGCGCAGTGGTAACGATCTTTCAATCTTCATGCGCTTGCTGGGTTTGGCGTTTAGCCAGAGTCAGGGTCACCTGCGCAAGTATTTGGAAGAGGTTTACGGCAAGGTGTTCCGTCGTTACATGCAGTTGGTGCATGAAGCCGCTCCGCGTATTCCGCCGCTTGAGTTGTTTTGGCGTGTGCACTTTATGCTGGGAGCTGCAGCGTTCAGCATGTCGGGGATCAAGGCGCTACGGGCCATGTCCGAAACTGATTTTGGTGTGAGTACCTCGCTCGAGCAGGTCATGCGCCTGATGGTGCCGTTCCTGGCTGCGGGTATGCGTTCGGAAACCGGCCTGACCGACGAAGCGTTGGCCAGTGCCCAGCTCAGGCCACGTGCGAAAGCGTCAGTTATTCCTAGTAAAGTTTGACTTGCTCGGGTGGGCTTGGTGGATGCTATCCGCTAAGCTAGCTGCCCATGAGTGTCCTCGATTTCCTCCATATCTCCCTCGCTGATCAGTGTCTGTATGGCTTTGCCAATGGGCAGCTGCAAGTGCGTCTGCCTGTCTCCACCGCGCTTAATGGTTCTGGCGAGCAAAATGGTTCCGGCTGCACGCCCAGAGGCTTGCATCAGGTGCGTGCGAAGATAGGTGATGGCTTGCCAGGCGCAGCGGTGCTACGCGGGCGGCGCTGGACCGGCGAAGTCTGGTCGCCTGAATTGCATGCACAGTTTCCCGGGCGTGACTGGGTTCTCAGCCGCATCCTCTGGTTGAGTGGTCGCGAGCCTGGGCGCAATCGTTTGGGCCAGGTCGATACCTTCCGCCGCTACATCTACATACACGGTACGCCGGACAGTGAGCCCATGGGCGTAGCGCTGTCGCACGGCTGTGTGCGCATGCGCAACAGCGACGTGTTGGCGCTATTTGCGCGGGTGCCGGTTCACTGTGCGGTTCAGATTGATGAGGCTGCTTGCCCGGTCTGGGCTGCTGCGCCTCTTTATTAAGGATTGATTGTGAGTTCACCCATGCACGGTTCATTGATGCTGGATGTCGCCGGTACATGGCTGACCGCTGAGGATCGGCAGATCCTGCGTCAGCCTCAGGTTGGTGGTTTGATTCTGTTTGCGCGCAATATCGAAGACCCACGTCAGGTGCGTGAATTGTCTGCAGCCATTCGTGCTGTGCGCCCCGATTTGCTGCTGGCGGTGGATCAGGAAGGCGGCCGAGTGCAGCGTTTACGCCAGGGCTTTGTGCGTTTGCCGGCGATGCGCGCGTTGGCCGATAACGCCAATGCCGAGCACCTGGCTGAGCAGTGCGGCTGGCTCATGGCCACCGAGGTATTGGCAGTGGGGCTGGATTTGAGTTTCGCACCAGTGCTGGACCTCGATCATCAACGCAGTGCGGTGGTCGGCAGCCGTGCTTTTGAGGGCGATGCACAGCGTGCCACCTTGCTGGCCGGTGCGTTTATTCGAGGCATGAACGCGGCGGGCATGGCGGCCTGTGGCAAGCATTTCCCTGGCCACGGCTGGGCTGAGGCCGACTCCCATGTCGCTATCCCGGTAGACGAGCGTAGCTTGGACGAGATTCGAGCGACGGATCTCGTGCCGTTCCGTCAGTTGAGTCAACAGCTGGCCGCCGTGATGCCGGCCCATGTCATCTATCCGCAAGTAGATGCTGGCCCGGCCGGATTCTCGCGACGCTGGTTGCAGGAAATCCTGCGTGGAGAGTTGGGCTTCGATGGGGTTATTTTCAGCGATGACCTGTCCATGGCTGGCGCCCATGTTGTGGGTGATGCTGCTTGTCGTATCGAGGCCGCGTTGTCAGCTGGCTGCGACATGGGCTTGGTGTGTAATGACCGCGCTGCTGCAGAGTTGGCTCTGACTGCCTTGCAACGGCTTAAGGTGCTGCCGCCTAAGGGCCTGGCGCGTATGCGTCGGCAGGCTTATCCGGGTGTTGAGTATCGGCAGGATCCACGTTGGCTGGCCGCGATTGGCAGCCTGCGTGCCGCGCAATTAATCGATTGAGGATAAGTACATGACGGTTTACGCGATTATCGGCGGTACCGGCCTGACCAAATTGGATGGGCTTACCATCAAGGCGGCGCTGCATATCGATACGCCTTATGGCGCGCCTTCTGCGGCGGTGCTCAGAGGCGACTATGCCGGTCGTGAAGTGTTGTTTCTGGCGCGTCACGGGCATCCCCATCGTATCCCTCCGCATCAGGTGAATTACCGGGCCAACCTCTGGGCGTTGCGCGAGGCGGGTGCCAAGGCGATTATCGCGGTGAATGCGGTGGGCGGTATTCACTCGGCTATGGGGACCGGACACTTCTGCTTGCCGCACCAGATCATCGACTACACCTATGGTCGTGAGCACACTTATTTCGAAGGGGAGTTGGAGCACGTTACGCACGTCGATTTCAGCCACCCTTATGACGCTGGGCTGCGCACCAAGTTGGCCAGTGCGCTGACTGCTGAGCGCTGTACGTTCAGCAGCCACGGCTTGTACGGCTGCACCCAGGGACCGAGACTGGAAACCGTTGCCGAGATCGCGCGAATGGAGCGCGATGGCTGCGACATCGTCGGTATGACCGGCATGCCTGAAGCGGTGCTGGCCCGTGAACTGGCGCTGCCTTATGCCTGCCTGGCGTTGGTGGTAAACCCGGCTGCTGGCAAGTCCCGCGCGCTGATTACCATGGCCGAAATCGAGCGCGCGCTGGATGAGGGTATGGGTACGGTAAAGGCCGTGTTGGCGCGGGTACTTACCAATTGAGTGAGATGTGTCTAGTCCTTAAATAGGTTTACACCGTTTCAGCTAGCCCGTGAGGCCTACAGCGCCCGATGCATTGCATCGGGCGTTTTGTATTTCAGGGCTAAATGGGGTCGCTCGGTGTTATAGATATGCACAGCCTCACCAACGAGCTGTCGGGCCTGTTCAAGGCTTTCAAAGCGCTCAGGCAAAAACTCCATCTTCAAAATCCCATTCACCCGCTCAGCCAGCGCATTCTGGTAGCAGTCATAGCCGTCAGTCATTGAGCAGCGCACCTCATGGCGTTGGAGCAACGCTTGGTACAGCGCTGAGCAGTACTGGATCCCACGATCTGAGTGATGAATCAGCGAACTGCTTTACGCCGTGTACGTAACGCCGCCGTGAAGGCTTTAGCAACGGAGTCTGCATGCAGACTTTGGTGCACGTGATGACCCACTATTTTGCGTGAGAACGCGTCTGTAACCAGGCTCAAATACAACGGATCACGCTGCCCGGGGAGATACGTGATGTCGGCCACCCAGACATCTTCGGAGGCTGTTGCAATCACCTGTCCAGGCCCTTCCTTGAGCAGGTTGGGGTGCCGATAAAAGCGATGAAAACTCTGCGTGGTTTTGTGGTATGCCCTCTTGGGCAGCACCAGTAGACGATGCTCGGCCAAGATGCTGAGGAGTCGATCACGGCCTACTTTCAGCTCAGGGTTCGATTGTTGATGCAGAAGATAATGCAGTTTGCGGGTGCCCACTCGCGGCTGGCGCATCCGAATGTGGCGAACGTACCGCGCGACGCTTTCTGCTTCATCTGTCCTACCGTCAATCGCTCGATTGCGTTTGTAGTGAGCCTGACGACTAATCCCCATGAACTGGCAAGCCCTGCCAATAGTTAGCCCTTCGACGTGTCTATGCGTGAGGACTTGCCGGGTCGCTTTTTTACGATCGAGACACCGTAGTCGGTCTTCAATACATCCACCACGGCTTCGAAAAGCTGGGCTTTCTGTGTCGCCACTTCGAGCCGCTGCTCCAGCTCTTTGATGCGCTGCTCGGGAGTCAGCGGTAACTTGGGGCCGGTCATGACACGGCTCCTGCCAGCTCGGATGGAGGCGCCTTGGCTCCAATCTTGACGACCATGCTTGCGCAACCAAACCAACACGGTTGATCGTCCCTGGATGCCATAGCGGTCTTGAGCTGCTTTGTAGCTAAGTTCGCCTTTTTCGACCTGATCGACAATCGCCAGTTTAAAAGCCAACGAATAATCTCGCTGACTGCGTCGTTCACCTTCTGTCATGGAACTCTCCTGAAAAAGGACATAAAGGTGTAAACCTTATTCAGGACGGGACAATGTAAATAAAAAAGGCTCCCGAGAGAGCCTTTTCCGTGCTTTAAGAGCTTTTCTCGCCGACGCGCAGCGATACGAGGCGGTTCTTACATGTTGGGGTAGTTAGGCCCGCCTGTGCCTTCAGGGGCGACCCAGTTGATGTTCTGGGCAGGGTCCTTGATGTCACAGGTTTTGCAGTGCACGCAGTTCTGCGCGTTGATCTGGAATTTCTTCTCGCCGTCTTCCTTGGTCACGATTTCGTATACGCCGGCCGGGCAGTAACGCTGTGCCGGTTCGTCGTACATCGGCAGGTTTTTGTCCAGCGGAATGCTCGGGTCGGTGAGCTTCAGGTGGCAGGGTTGTTCCTCTTCATGGTTGGTGTTGGAGAGGAATACCGAGCTGAGCTTGTCGAAGCTGAGCTTGCCGTCGGGTTTCGGGTAGCTGATTTTCGGCGCGTCTGCAGCTAGCTTCAAGCACGCGTAATCCGGCTTGGTGTCATGCAGGGTGAAAGGAATCTTGCCACCGAAGATGTTCTGGTCGAGCCAGTTGATACCACCACCGATCAGCGGGCCAAACTTGTGCAGTGCCGGGCCGAAGTTACGGCTGCGGAACAGCTCGTCGTACAGCCAGCTGGCCTTGAATGCGTCTACGTAGCCAGTCAGCTGATCACCGCCTTCTTTGCCAGCAAACAGTGCGTCAGCCACGGCGTCGGCAGCGAGCATGCCGGATTTCATGGCGGTGTGGCTGCCCTTGATCTTGGCGAAGTTCAGGGTGCCAAGGTCGCAACCGATGAGGGCGCCACCGTTGAAGACCATCTTCGGCAGCGAGTTGAGGCCGCCCTTGCAAATGGCGCGGGCGCCATAAGAAACGCGCTTGCCGCCTTCCAGGTACTGGGCAATCACCGGGTGATGCTTGTAGCGCTGGAATTCATCAAACGGCGAAAGATGCGGGTTGCTGTAAGACAGATCGACAATCAGGCCGACTACTACCTGGTTATTTTCCAGGTGGTAGAGGAAGGAGCCGCCGGTGTTTTCACTGGCAACGATATCCAGCGGCCAGCCGGCAGTGTGAACGACCAGGCCTTGTTCGTGTTTAGCGGGGTCGATGTCCCAGATTTCCTTGATGCCAATGCCGTAATGCTGGGCGTCGGCTTCGGAGTCGAGGTTGTATTGTTTGATTAGTTGCTTGCCGATGTGGCCACGGCAGCCTTCTGCGAATAGGGTGTATTTGGCACGCAGTTCCATGCCAGGGGTGTAATAACCCTCTTTCGGGTTGCCTTCACGGTCGACGCCGAGGTCACCGGTGAGAATGCCGTAGACCGCGCCTGCTTCGTTGATCAGCGCTTCCTGAGCGGCGAAGCCAGGGTAGATTTCTACACCGAGATTCTCTGCCTGCTGAGCCAGCCAGCGGCACAGGTTACCCAGCGAGATAATGTAGTTGCCTTCGTTGTGCATGGTCTTGGGCACAAACAGGTCGGGCACCCGAGTAGATTTTTCCGCACTGGTCAGTACGTAGATGTCATCGCGCTTGACCGGGGTATTCAGCGGTGCGCCGAGCTCTTTCCAGTCAGGGAACAGTTCGTTCAATGCACGTGGTTCGAACACCGCGCCGGACAGAATGTGTGCGCCGACTTCGGAGCCTTTTTCGA
Organism: Pseudomonas leptonychotis; assembly: GCF_004920405.1. Classification (NCBI taxonomy): domain Bacteria; kingdom Pseudomonadati; phylum Pseudomonadota; class Gammaproteobacteria; order Pseudomonadales; family Pseudomonadaceae; genus Pseudomonas; species Pseudomonas leptonychotis. Next base: position 727,021 of record NZ_RFLV01000002.1, on the reverse strand, counting down.
CCACGCAGACGCTGATTTCTTTGCCGGCTTCGGCGGCTTTCTGCTTCAGTCGGCAGGCGGCGGACAAACCAGCTGGGCCGGCGCCGACGATGACGACGTCGAATTCCATAAATTCGCGTTCCACAGGCTATCTCCTACTCAGGGCTCTCTAATTTTATTTGGCGATCGAGCTCGTTCCGTGAGCGATGCTGGCGCATTATATCCAGACCCTTCGAATGGGCCAATACAAACGTTTGTTTGAATTTTCTGTAGGGCTGTTAGAATCTTACTACATCGCTGACGATTGGCCGCTCCGTTGTATTGACCAGTCTAGGTCGTGCGGTCAAGATGTGGGCGGTTTTATGTCTGCCGTTATTGGCCGACTCCCGGTTCCGGCCGGCCTGCTGTTCCCGCCATGTTCGCTTCTGGCGACATTCTTATTCACCGGAGAGTAACGAGGAATCCATGAAGGTTCTTGTAGCTGTCAAACGAGTGGTCGACTACAACGTCAAAGTTCGCGTCAAAGCGGACAACAGCGGCGTTGATCTTGCCAACGTCAAGATGTCGATGAACCCCTTCTGCGAAATCGCCGTGGAAGAAGCTGTACGTCTGAAAGAAAAAGGCGTGGCGAGCGAAATCGTTGTCGTCACCATCGGCCCGGCCACTGCTCAAGAGCAGTTGCGTACCGCGCTGGCGCTGGGTGCTGATCGCGCCATTCTGGTTGAGTCCAGCGATGAGCTGAACTCCCTGGCTGTGGCCAAACTGCTTAAGGCAGTGGTCGACAAAGAGCAACCGCAGTTGGTGATCATGGGCAAACAGGCCATCGATAGCGACAACAACCAAACCGGGCAAATGCTGGGCGCGCTGACTGGCTTTGGCCAGGGCACCTTCGCCTCCAAGGTTGAAGTGGCTGGCGACAAGGTTAACGTAACCCGCGAAATCGACGGCGGTCTGCAGACTGTTGCGTTGAGCTTACCGGCTATCGTGACCACCGATCTGCGCCTCAACGAGCCGCGCTACGCGTCGCTGCCGAACATCATGAAGGCCAAGAAGAAGCCGCTGGAAAGCGTTACCCCGGCTGACCTGGGTGTTTCCACTGCTTCCACCGTCAAGACCCTGAAAGTCGAAGCGCCTGCTACTCGCAGCGCTGGTATCAAGGTCAAGTCCGTGGCTGAACTGGTCGAGAAACTGAAGAACGAGGCGAAGGTAATCTAAATGACTATCCTGGTTATCGCTGAACACACCAATGCCGCCCTGGCTCCTGCCACGCTGAACACCGTGGCAGCTGCTGCGAAGATCGGCGGCGACATCCACGTTCTGGTTGCCGGTGCCGCATGCGGCGCAGCCGCCGAAGCTGCTGGCAAAATTGCTGGCGTGGCCAAGGTGCTGGTTGCTGACGACGCTGCTTTTGCTCACCAGTTGCCGGAAAACGTTGCGCCATTGATTGCCGAGCTGGGCAAGGGCTACAGCCACATCCTGGCTGCTGCTACCAGCAACGGTAAGAACATCCTGCCGCGCGTTGCCGCTGCGCTGGACGTTGATCAGATCTCGGAAATCATCGCTGTTGAAAGCGCTGACACTTTCAAGCGTCCGATCTACGCCGGTAACGCCATCGCTACTGTGCAGTCTTCGGCTGCCGTGAAAGTGATCACTGTGCGTAGCACGGGTTTTGATCCGGTTGCTGCTGAAGGTGGTTCTGCTGCCGTTGAAGCAGTCGGCGGCGCAACTGACGCTGGTAAATCGGCTTTTGTCGGTGAAGAGCTGGCCAAGTCCGACCGTCCTGAACTGACTGCTGCCAAGATCGTCGTTTCCGGCGGCCGTGGCATGCAAAACGGTGACAACTTCAAGCACCTGTACGCCCTGGCCGACAAGCTGGGCGCGGCTGTAGGTGCTTCGCGCGCCGCAGTCGACGCAGGTTTCGTACCGAACGATATGCAGGTCGGTCAGACCGGCAAGATCGTTGCTCCACAGCTGTACATCGCCGTCGGTATCTCCGGCGCGATCCAGCACTTGGCCGGCATGAAAGACTCCAAGGTGATCGTTGCGATCAACAAGGACGAAGAAGCGCCGATCTTCCAGGTGGCCGATTACGGTCTGGTGGCTGATCTGTTTGACGCTGTACCTGAGCTGGAAAAACTGGTTTAACCGGTTCCCCCGCCCAGAAAAAACCCGCTCATTGAGCGGGTTTTTTTATGCTGGGTCGTTTCGTTAGTTCTGTGCGGCCTGGAGAAAGGCGCGGTAGTGGTGTGCCGTCAACTCCGGGCGCTCAATCATCGGCGCATGCCCGGTGTCAGGCAGGATCACCACGTGTGGCTTGCGCAGCAGAGGTTGCATCACTTCAATGCTTGATACATGCAGTACTCGGTCTTCTGCGCCCCAGATGATCAGCGTGGGTGCCTGGATCTTCGGTAACTCCGGCTCCAGCGGAATATAGCGCCCGACCAAGTGGGCAAACACCTGGTCGTAATGTGCGCTATTGGCGATGGCTTGCTCGGCAAAATAGCCTTTGAGCGATTCCGGCAGGTAGGGCGGTTGCACGAAGATAAAGTCGAGCAGGTGTTGAAAATCCTCGGGTTTTTTCACCACCAGCGGATTGGGATCGCCGCGCTGCAGCCTTTGCAGCAGTTCGCTAGATTGCGATGAGGTGATGCCGGCGTTGTCTAGTAGGGCCAGCGTCAACACTTTTTCAGGGTAGCGTGCGGCATATAGCGCGCTGATATGTCCGCCCATGGAATTGCCGATCAAGTTCAGCTGTGCAATTCCCAATGCATCAATCACGCTGGCCAGGCGTTCGGTCTGGGTGCCCACGTCGTAGCTACCGGCAGGTTTGTCGCTGGCGCCGAAGCCGGGCAGGTCGAGGGCAATAACTCGGTAATCCTGACTAAGGTGTCTTGCGAAACGTAGCCAGTTGTCCTTGTTGGCGGCAAAGCCGTGCACCATCAGAATGGTTTGTGCGCTGCTTGGGCCGCCCTCGTAGTAATGAATGCTAAGATCGCCCACGCTGATATGCTTCAGGCTTAGTCCGGCACGCTGTCGCTCCAGCAGCTGAATGCTCGTCAATAAGGCGGCGGGTGACAGGTAGAGCAGGGCGGCGGTGCCAGCGAGCAGTAGCATCAATGCTGCAATCAGTTTTTTCATGGTTAGTCTTTATCGCGAATTCGTATGGATGCGTATTAAGCTAGCATGATCTAGAAGTCTTCCGATGTATGGCCCAGACGCCCATCCAAGGTTAAGCCGAGAAGTCGCCAATGCTCGAACGTGGTTTTTATAGGTCGTTTCTCCTGCTGTTCGCTGCACTGCTGATGCCGGCGTTTGCCGTTGCCGCCGGCAAATGCGAGCGCCTGGTGGCTACCGGTAATCCGGAGTACCCGCCATACCTCTGGCGCGACCCGCAGAATCCTCAGCAATTGATCGGTGCCAATGCTGACTTGCTCCAGCACCTGGCCAAAGAGTTGGGTGTGGTGGTGGACATCATCTATACCGGGCCCTGGTCGCGTGCGCAGGATGAAGTCAGAACTGGACGTGTTGACTTGATTGCCGGCGCATTCCTGACTCTGCCGCGTCTGCAAGTGATGGATTATGTACATCCAGCGTTCTACTACACCTCCAGTGTGGTGTGGGTGCATCGTGGTGCCGAGTTTCCCTATGCCGGCTGGGAAGACCTGCGCGATCGTACGGGCGATACCTTGGTCAACAACAGTTTTGGCCAGCAGTTCGATGCCTACGCCAAGAGCAATCTGACTCTGGAAGGCGTATCCAGCCTGACCCAGGCCTTCCAGAAGCTGCTGTTGGGGCGTACCGATTATGTGCTGTATGAACGCTATCCCGGGCAGGCACTGGCCGATAGCTTGGGCATACAGGATGACCTGCTGGTACTCGACCCGCCGATCTCCAGTGAAGGGTTGTACCTGACGCTGTCACATAACTCGGCCTGCAACGACCCTTGGCTGCGCGGCATGTTGGCGAAGAAAATGACCGAGGCAGTCGCCAGCGGTTTGCCTGAAACCTTGTTGCAGCGCAACTTGCAGCGCTGGAAAGATCAACAGCCCACCCCCGCCGGTGACGCTGAACAGTAGGGGAATTCTGTGATTTATCGACATATTTGTGCGGCACTGCTGCCGTTCATGCTCAGCGCCTGTGCATCGGCCCCTGCGCCTAATGAACAGCTGCGCTTGACTGAGCAGGCGCTTAGCCAAGCCCAAGCTCTGGGTGTTTCTGCTGAGCAATCGGCTTCGTTGGCTTTGGCTGAGAAAAAGCTCGCCCTGGCGCAAACGGCCATGCAAGGCACAGATTTCAAGCAGGCGCGAGTGTATGCCGAGCAGGCTGAATTGGATGCGCGCCTCGCCGAAGCAGAGCACTTGACCCAGAAAAGCCAGATGCAGCTGGCCGAGTTGAGTAATGCCATCAACCGCTTGCGCAAACAGCTGGGAGGCTTGCAATGAAGCCTGCTCAGTTAAGCTTTTGCGCTGTTTTCGCTGCGGTATTGTTGAGCGGCTGTGCGTCATCGCACACGTCCAGTGACCTGGCCCTAAAAGACGCGGATACAGCCTTTCAGCAGGTCAAGGAAGATCCTGATGTGCTGCGCAGCGCACCCAAGGATCTGATCCGCGCCGGCGAGTCGCTGGCCAAAGCCGAGCGACTGTCGAGCTACTGGGGCAGCGCCGATGATGTCGCGCATTATGCTTATCTCAGCCAGCAGTACAGTGCGATCGCCAAGCAAAAGAGCACGCTTAACCTGAACCAAGAGCGTGCGGTCAAGCTAGAGTTGGAGCGCCAGCGTCTGCAGTTGGCGTTGCGTGAAGCTAAGTTGCTCAGCGTGCAGGATCAGAGTAATTGGCTCGAAGAGCAGATGGTCAGCTTGGCCACCAGCCAGAGCGAACGTGGCCTGGTGATGACCCTGGGGGATGTGCTGTTCGATGCCGGTCACTCTGACCTCAAGGCCTCGGCCAATCGCACCGTGCTCAAATTGGTGCAGTTCCTCCAGCTCAATCCGCGCCGTGTCGTGCGCATTGAGGGTTACACGGACAGCCGTGGTGATGCTCAGGAAAATCTGCAACTCTCGCGTGCTCGCGCGCAGGCGGTGGCGGACGTGCTGGTTGATCTCGGCATTGAGGCTAAACGCATCACGGTGCAGGGGCATGGCGAAAGCTTCCCGGTTACCGAGAATGCCTCCGTCAAGGGGCGCGCGCAGAACCGTCGGGTCGAGATTGTCTTCTCTGATGAACAGGGTCGCCTGGGCGATTCACGCTAGATTGCCTCGCGCAGTGCACAGCCTCGGTTTACCGGGGCTTTTTATTGCCCGCCATTCAGGCTAACAGCCCCGAATGCGGCGTTTAAAAGCGCGCCGAACACTCGTTGTCGATTGCGGAGTGCTCTAGCACAGTTTTAGCTGATTGCTATTGCTCCGTTACAGTCCTGGCGGATTGCAATTGTATCGCCCACAATTAACTGAGCTGTACCGGTGCAATTTCATATTGCCGGTTTACTGTTACGGTTCAGTCAAGCAGGAACGCGGTCATGACCAATCTGTTGCTTTATCAGCGCATCGCTCAACAGCTGGCGGAAGACATCCGCCGTGGTGTTTACCAGCCCGGCGAGCGGGTGCCCTCGGTGCGTAAGATGAGTGCGCAGCTCAGCGTCAGCCACGCTACCGTGTTGCAGGCTTACGCCAATCTGGAAGATCAGGGCTTGATTCGCGCGCGCCCTCAATCCGGTTTCTATGTGCACCAGACTCCGGCCCTGACTGCGCCAACCCCGGATATCGCCCGCGTAGAGCGCCCTGGCCTGGTGACGCGCAGCAGCATCATCAATCAGGTGCTTGCTGAGTCGCGCCGCGAGGGTGTGTTCCCCCTCGGAGCGGCGGTGCCGCATGTGGATTACCTACCGGTGCGCGCGTTGCACCAGCAATTGGCCAAGGTTACCCGCTTCCATAGCGCGCGAGCCTTTAGTTATATGTTCAGCCCAGGTTTCGAACCGCTGCGCCGTCAGGTGGCGATCCGCATGCGCGATGCCGGCGTAGTGGTTGATCCGACTGAGGTGGTGATCACCCATGGCTGCGTCGATGCCCTGCAGATGAGCCTGCGCGTGCTGACAAAACCCGGTGATCTGATCGCCGCCGAATCACCGACCTACTATGGGCTGCTGCAACTTGCCGATCTGCTCGGTTTGAAAGTGATCGAAATTCCCAGCGACCCGACCACCGGCATCAGTCTGGAGGCCTTGCAACTGGCGGCCAACCAGTGGCCGATCAAGGCGCTGGTACTGACTGCACGGTTGAGTAACCCGCTGGGTGGCACCATTCCCGAAGAGCGTCAGCGTCAGCTGCTGCGTTTGGCGAGTGACTACGATATTCAGATCATCGAAGACGATATCTACGGTGAGCTGATGTTTGAACAAGGCCCGACCAAAGCGCTCAAATCTCACGATCGAGAAGGGCGAGTGGTGTACTGCTCGAGTTTCTCGAAAACGCTTTCACCTGGTGTGCGCATCGGCTGGATCATCGCGGGTAAGTATCAAGAAGAGATCCAGCGCCTGCAGACCTTCAGCACCCACTCGGCGTGTAGCGTGACCCAGATGGCGGTGGCGGCGTATCTGGAAAACGGCGGCTATGACCGCCACCTGCGCTTTATCCGTCAGGAGTACCGCAAGAACCTCAGCGCTTTTCAGCTGGCGGTGCAGCAGTATTTCCCCGAAGGCACGCAGATGAGCCGGCCCAAGGGCGGTTTTATTCTCTGGGTCAGCCTACCCGCGCGGGTTAATACCAAGGACCTGCACGTAAGTGCCCTGCAGCAGGGCATCAGCATTGCGCCGGGGTTGATCTTTAGCACCACCGAGCAGTTCAACCATTGCATCCGCCTCAATTGTGGCATCCCGTGGAACCGTGAGGCTGAGCGGGCGTTGATGACCCTGGGCATGTTGGCCGGACAGTTGTGTCAGGAGGTCGGAGAGGGGATGGATGGTCAACGGCATTTTTAAGTGTGGGAGGTGATCTGGCCCGCTTTTTTGCCTAGAACATTTGACCGGCACCTCGCCATTACGTAAAAAGCCTCCTCGCAACTTATTGACGAGAGCAATTCGCTGTTCGGCATAAGTTCATGGATAGAGCAGTTGGCGGTATTGCTGACAACTGCAATAAAATTTTGCACATTGCAAGGATGCAAATGCCAGAAGTCTTCTCCGAGCCAGCCCCGCTCGACACGGGCCTTGCCTGCCTAGTAATGCTTGCACGTTTCCACAACGTCGCTGCATCCCCCGAACAACTCATCCACGAATACGCCGAAGACGGCCGTCTGTTTGGTCGCACTGAGGTGCTCTTGGCGGCCAAGAAGCTTGGTTTAAAAGCCAAGTCTGCACGCAGCTCGCTGTCCCGCTTGAGCCATACACCGTTGCCGGCCATAGCCGCTGATGGCGATGGGCGCTTCTTTATCATCGCCCGCCTGGATGACGGTAAAGCACTGATCCATGACCCGCAGGCACAGCGGCCTGAAGTGTTGAGTCTCGAAGATCTGGACGCGCGCTGGACCGGCGAGTTGATCCTCATTCGTTCTGAGTCCTCGCTGGCTGGCGATCTGGCGCGTTTCGACTTCAGCTGGTTTATCCCGGCCATTGTTAAGTACCGCAAGCTGCTCGGCGAAGTGCTGCTGGTGTCGTTTGTCCTCAATATTTTTGCACTGCTCACGCCACTGTTCTTCCAGGTGGTGATGGACAAGGTGCTGGTGCACCGCGGCCTGACCACCTTGGACGTGATCGCAATTGGCCTGCTTGGCATCATGATCTTCGAGACCGTGCTCAGTGGCTTACGCAGCTATGTCTTCGCCCACACCGCCAGCCGCATTGATGTGGAACTGGGTTCGCGACTGTTCCGCCATCTGGTGACTTTGCCACTGGCCTATTTTCAGGCACGGCGGGTCGGTGATTCGGTTGCACGCGTACGCGAGCTGGAAAACATCCGTAGCTTCCTCACCGGCAACAGCATCACCCTGATTCTGGATGTGCTGTTCTCGGTGGTGTTTATTGCCGTGATGTTTATGTACAGCAGCTGGCTGACCCTGGTGGTGATTTTGTCGCTGCCGCTGTACTTCATTGTGTCGTTGCTGATCACGCCGGTGTTGCGGGCGCGCCTAAACGAGAGCTTTACCCGTGGCGCGGAAAACCAGGCCTTTCTGGTGGAAACCATAAACGGCATCGACACCCTCAAGTCGATGGCGGTGGAACCGCAGATCAACCGCAAATGGGACAACCAGTTGGCCGGTTATGTGGCCGCCAGCTTCAAGACTCAAACCCTTTCGACCATCGCCAATGAAAGTGTCGGCTTTATCGGGAAACTGGTAACCGTGACGACCCTATGGTTGGGCGCGCGCTTGGTGGTTGAGGGTGACCTGAGTGTCGGTCAGTTGATCGCCTTCAACATGCTCGCTGGCCGGGTGTCGCAACCCATCATGCGACTGGCTCAGTTGTGGACCAACTTCCAGCAGACTGGCGTTTCCGTGCAGCGCTTGGGCGACATTCTCAATACCCGTACAGAACTGTCTCAGGACTCGCGTAGCGCGCTGCCACCCTTGCGCGGCGATGTTGAGTTTGATCAAGTGCAGTTCCGCTATCGCCCCGATGGCTCGGAAGTGCTGCGCGGCATCAGCCTGACCATCCAAGCGGGTGAAGTGATTGGCGTGGTCGGCCGTTCCGGCTCCGGCAAAAGCACCCTGACAAGATTGCTGCAGCGCCTCTACACCCCCGAGCGGGGCCGCGTGCTGGTTGACGGCATGGATCTGGCCCTGGCCGATGTCTCCTCCCTGCGCCGGCAGATCGGCGTGGTGCTGCAAGACAACATGCTGTTCGCCCGCAGCATCCGCGAGAACATTGCCCTAGTTGACCCGGGCACCCCCATCGAAGCGGTGATGCAGGCGGCCAAGATGGCCGGTGCTCACGAGTTTATCCTGGAGCTGCCGGAAGGCTACGACACCGTAGTCGGTGAACACGGCGCCTCACTGTCCGGCGGTCAGCGCCAACGCATCGCCATCGCCCGCGCGCTGATCGGCAACCCGCGCATCCTGATCTTCGACGAAGCCACCAGTGCCTTGGACTACGAGTCCGAACGCATCATTCAGCAGAACATGCAGGCCATCTGCAAAGGCCGTACGGTGATCATCATCGCCCACCGGCTGTCTGCCGTACGCGACGCCAACCGCATCCTGGTGATGGACCGCGGCCAGATCGTCGAGCAAGGCAGCCATAACGAACTGCTGACTCATCAAGCGGGGCATTACTCGCGCTTACACCGCCTGCAACACGGCGGTGCCGCATGAGCGCTAAACGTGACTTGCTTAACCGCTACCGCCAGGCCTGGCGACACTCCTGGCAAAACCGCAAAGCCATGGACGCGCCGGCGCGGCTAAACCACGAAGTGCAATTTCTGCCGGCTGCGTTGGCCTTGCAGGAACAGCCGGTGCATCCAGCGCCACGCTATACCCAATGGATCATCATGGCCTTTGCCGCCCTGACCCTGCTGTGGGCCTGTGTGGGCGAAATTGATGTGGTGGCCACAGCCAGTGGCAAGATCGTGCCCAGCGGTAAGAGCAAAGTTATCCAGCCCAGTGAAGTGGCCGTAGTCAAAGCCATTCACGTGTACGACGGGCAGCAAGTCAAAATCGGTGACCTGCTGATTGAGCTGGACACCAGTCAGACCCGCGCCGATGTCGAGCGCCTGAACGGCGACCTGCTTGCGGCCCAAATCGACAGTGCTCGCGCAACAGCCTTGCTTGAGGCGATTCAGACCAACGCGTCGCCCGCCAGCCTGGCGCAACTGATTCCCCATGCCAGCGCCGAACAGCAATTAGCGGCGCAGCGCTGGCTGCAAGGTCAATACCTAGAGCTGCAAAGCACCTTGGAGCAAAGCGCAGCCGCCATTGAGCAACGCAGTGCCGAAATGCAGGCGGCGCAAAGCACGGTGGCCTCGCTGCAGCAAAGTTTGCCGATCACTCGCGAACTGGCCGCCGACTACAAGCGTCTGCTCGACAAACAGTTTGTTGCCAAACATGCCTACCTGGAAAAGCAGCAGATCCTCCTCGATCAGGAGCGCGAGCTGGGCACCCAACAATCGCGCGTACGCGAACTCAGTGCTGCGAAAAAGGCCGCACAAAGCCAACAGAACAGTGTGATCGCGCAAACCCGCCGCGCCATGCTCGATCTGCAACACGAATCCGAACAACGCGCCGCTGCACTTACCCAGGAGCTTAGGAAGGCTCAACAACGCGACAGCCTAAGGCGCCTCACCGCCCCAGTAGACGGCACCGTGCAGCAACTGGCAATCCACACCAATGGCGGGGTAGTTACCGAAGCCCAGCCACTGATGGTCATCGTGCCCAGCGACCAGCCGGTGGAAGTGGAAGCCATGCTAGAGAACAAAGACATTGGCTTTGTGAGGGCAGGGCAAACCGTCGAGATCAAAGTCGAGACCTTCAGCTTCACCAAATACGGCGTGGTGGACGGCATCGTGATCAGCATCTCCAACGACGCCATCGAAGACGAGAAGCTGGGCTTGGTCTACAGCGCACGCATTCAACTGAAGCAGGACAGTATTCAGGTGGGGGCCAACAAGATCGCGCTGTCGCCGGGTATGGCGGTCAGGGCGGAAGTGAAGACGGATAAGAGGAAGGTTATCGATTACTTCCTAAGCCCCTTGCAACAGCACGCGGCGGAAAGTTTGGACGAGCGGTAGGGTGGGCCGCGCAGCGACGTAACCCACTCTAATGGCGATATCCACTGCTGGGAGCGCGGTATAAATGCGCCAAGGGTAATGGGGTAAACAGAGCGATTTTATGTGCTCAGATAGAAATAAATCTGTCCCTTTATGTGCTGCAGGTGCGCGCCAAGGTCGAGCATCCGTTTGGGGTGATCAAGCGCCAGTTCGGTTATGTGAAAACGCGCTTTCGTGGCCTGGCGAAGAACACGGCCCAACTGGTGACGCTGATCGCGCTGTCGAAACTGTGGATGGCGCGCAGACATTTACTGGCGAATGCAAGAGCAGGATAGGTGCGCCTGTAATGCGGAGAATAGCCGCTGCGAGGTGCTCGCAGCGGCTAAAAATACTGAACTGAGCGGAATATCTGATCGATTTTTTTTAAAAATCAACAATGGTGAAGTCAGCTAGAAATACATGGCTACTTCAATCATCCCTATTAGGTTTTGCGCGCTTTACCGTGTGGGTGTATTTTTGCTATCGGTAAGGCCTGTGTGCTTTTCTGTTGTGTTTAGTAGCTGTTGTTCAAATTTACTGCATCAATTCGGAGTCCCTGGAAAATAATGCTTTTGTAATGAGTGTAAACCAAGGTTGGGATGTAAATTCTATTAAGGAGCTATAGATGTCTACGCCGGAAAAATCAGGAAGTAAATTTCTTTTAAGTAATACTGAGGGAAAACAAGGCCATCCAGAGTTAGCCTTATTGACAGGTGGTCGATTTATTGCTGTATGGGCTCTTGAAGTTCAGGGCTCCGAGAGTGGCGAAGTTTGGGCGCAGCTGTTTAATTCAGACGGTAGTAAGGTGGGCGCAGATTTTTTCGTCAGCAGCATGGGCGCTTTGCGTGGTGATCCTGTGGTGACGGCATTAGCTGGTGGGGGCTTTGTCGTCGCTTGGGGAGGTATTGATCAAGGCATGGATGGCAATAACAGTGCTGAAGTAAGGGCTCAGCTATTCAACTCGGATGGGGGTAAATTAAATAGTGAGTTTTTGGTTAATACAACAACAGAAAGTTGGCAGCATAGTCCTGCCTTATGTGCTTTGCCGGATGGGAGGTTTGTCGCAGCGTGGGCCGATGGTAGCGAAAGTCAGGACGATAGCAGTGGTTCGGCTGTGCGTGCGCAAGTATTTGAGGCGAATGGTAGCAAGTCGGGGGGCGAGTTCCTGGTAAATACTGTTACAGCTAATTCGCAATATGCGCCCTCGGTGAGTGCGCTGGCTGACGGAATTTTTGTTGTTACATATGCGGCGGACTTGAATGCTAAGAATTTAAGTAGCGAAGTCCGAGCGCAAGTATTTAATGGCGGTGCTGGAAAAGTGGGGGAGGAGATTGTAGTTAATACTACAGTGAACGATTTTGGCTCCTACTCGGAAGTCGCTGTGCTGGCTGATGGGCGATTTGTGGTTGCCTACAACAATAACCATGAGGTGCGTGCGCAGATATTCAATGCGGATGGCAGTAGGTCTGCCTCAGAGTTTTTAGTGAACTCCACTACTGATGGTTGGCAACATAATCCTACGGTGACTGCCTTGGCTGATGGGCGCTTTGTTATCGCTTGGGAGGATGCTCCACTCGCGGGCAGCGGTGGCTTTAAAACTATTCGATGTCAGATGTTCAGTCCCAATGGCAATAAGGATGGCGAGGATTTTTCTGTAATAACCTGGCCTGAGGGTTTTCCCGACAGTCCGCAATTGGTTACGTTGGCCGATGGTCGTTTTCTTGTGTCCTGGTCAAGTTACAAAGGGGTTCAGGGGCAAATATATGATCCAGGTCAGGTCGCTGTCACATTGCTGGGTACGGAGCATGATGATGTTCTGATTGGCACCTCCCTAGACGACACTCTTACAGGTAATGCAGGCAATGATCATCTAGTTGGATTAGCAGGAGATGATCGATTAATCGGTGGCGAAGGCACCGACAGCTTGGATGGCGGCACGGGCGATGATTTTATGGCCGGTGGTGCGGGTGATGACCTGTATACGGTCGATTCAACTGGGGATGTGGTGGTCGAGGAGTTTAATGCGGGTATTGATACAGTTAAGTCGAGCGTGGATTTCTTCCTGGGTGCCAATATCGAGAACCTGACCCTGACCGGCAACACCGCAGTGATTGGGGGCGGCAACGAACGGGACAACATCATCCGTGGTAACAGCGCAGATAACGTCCTGTTCGGTGGTGACGGTAATGACCGGCTCTATGGCGGTGATGGTAACGACGAATTGCATGACGGCAGCGGTGACGACTATTTGAACGGTGGATTGGGCGCTGATCGGCTGTTTGGTGGTGAAGGTAATGACCGTCTTTCGGGCGGTGAAGGTGATGACTATCTGTTTGATTTCGAAGGCAATAACAATCTGCAGGGCGGAGCTGGCAATGACGGTCTCCATGCCGGCGAAGGCAATGATCGCCTAAGTGGCGGCAATGGCAATGATCACCTTGATGGCGGCGAGGGCGATGATCGTCTCTACGGCAACGCAGGTGATGATGAATTGCTTGGCCAGGCCGGAAATGACTACCTGAACGGTGGCGACGGCAATGACATACTGAATGGCGGAGAGGGTGACGACAGGCTCGAAGGCGGCGCCGGTGATGATCATTTGATGGGAATGGCGGGCAATGACCGTCTTTCGGGCGGTGAAGGTAATGACCATCTGTTTGATTTCGAGGGCAATAACCATCTGCAGGGTGGCGCTGGCAATGACCGTCTGCATGCCGGCGAAGGCAACGACAGCTTGGATGGCGGCACGGGCGATGACTTTATGGTCGGTGGTGCGGGTGATGACCTGTATACGGTCGACTCGTTTGGTGATGTAGCGGTCGAAGAGTTTGACGGTGGCATCGATACGGTTAAGTCGAGCGTGGATTTCTTCCTGGGTACCAATATCGAGAACCTGGTCCTGACCGGCAGCACCGCCGTGATGGGGGGCGGCAACGAGCTGGACAACAGCATCCGTGGCAACAGCGCTGATAACGTCCTGTTCAGTGGTGACGGCAATGACAGCCTAGAGGGTGGCGCGGGAGATGACCGACTGTTTGGTGGTGAAGGCAATGATCGTCTAAGTGGCGGCAATGGCAATGATCGCCTTGATGGCGGCGAGGGTGATGATCGTCTCTACGGCAACGCAGGTGATGATGAATTGCTTGGCCAGGCCGGAAATGACTATCTGAACGGCGGCGACGGCAATGACATGCTGGAGGGCGGAGAGGGTGACGACACACTCGAAGGCGGCGCCGGTGATGACCATCTGATGGGAATGGCGGGCAATGACCGTCTCTCGGGCGGTGAAGGTGATGACCATCTGTTTGATTTCGAGGGTAATAACAATCTGCAGGGTGGCGCTGGTAATGATCGTCTGCATGCCGGCGAAGGTAACGACAGCCTGAATGGCGGCACGGGCGATGACTTTATGGCCGGTGGTGCGGGTGATGACCTGTATACGGTCGATTCGACTGGGGATGTGGTGGTCGAGGAGTTTAATGCGGGTATTGATACGGTTAAGTCGAGCGTAGATTTCTTCCTGGGTACCAATATCGAGAACCTGATCCTGACCGGCAGCACCGCAGTGATGGGGGGCGGCAACGAGCTGGACAACAACATCCGTGGCAACAGCGCTGATAACGTCCTGTTCAGTGGTGACGGCAATGACCGGCTCTATGGCGGGGCCGGTAATGATGTTCTGGACGGCGGTGCCGGCAACGACAGCCTTGATGGTGGGGCGGGTTCCGATACTTATAGGTTTGGTGTTGGGTCGGGGCAGGACCGCATTACCAACAACGACAGTTCCCCCGATAGCCTAGATACCTTACTTTTTAGCGATGGCATATCGATGGTACAGCTGTGGTTTAGAAAGAGCGGTTCTAGTCTGGAAGTCAGCATCATAGGTACCGGCGACAAGGCGAGCATCAGTAGTTGGTACTCCGGTAGCAATTTCCATCTGGACCAGTTCAAGACGGCCGATGGTAGAACCTTGCTCGATGGTCAGGTGCAGAACCTAGTCGATGCTATGGCCTCCTTCGGCGTGCCGCCAGGTGGCGAGGGTAATCTTACGGCCGACCAACGTGATCAGTTGAATATGGTGATTGCGGCCAACTGGCAGTAACGCCAAACGCTAGGTGAACAAGAAAGGCCCATCGAGAGATGGGCCTTTTTATTTGTGCGGCAATTAACCCGTATAAGTAGCCCTAGCCGTCTACCTGAGTGAATGCTTTATTCGTTCGCTCAGGAGGTGCCCCATGTCTACTTATCCCGTTTTGCTCACTCGCCTGCTGCTGGTAGGCTTCGCTGCCGGCATGTTGGTTGCGCTCGGTGCCTGCAGTGCGTCCGGCCCCGATGCGCAAGACAGTGCTAACACCGTTGCCACGGCGGGCAGCCCGGCGCAGGTGGCGGAGCAGCTTGGCGCGTTAAGGCACGCCGAGTCACGCGCGAAACTGGCTGCACCTCCAGCCGCCGAGATAGAGCGCAAGGCCGAGGCCGCGGGAGCCGCTATTGCCGATATGGCTTATGCACCCATGCCCAGTGTGGTCGCCGAGGCGCTGCCGCCTGGTTACCGCGACGAGGGTCGTGAGCAATACCAGAAGCTGGCCAATAATCCTGTGCATGCAGTCGCCGAGACGCCGGTCTCGACCTTCAGTATTGATGTGGATACCGGCAGCTATGCCAATGTTCGACGCTTTCTCAATGGCGGGCAGCTGCCGCCGCAGGATGCGGTGCGCTTGGAGGAGTTGGTCAACTACTTCCCTTACGCCTACCCATTGCCGACAGGTAATGCGCCGTTTGGTATCAATACCGAGCTGGCGGTGACGCCGTGGAATTCAGAAAGCCGTTTGCTGCGTATCGCCATCAAAGCTTCCGACTTGCGGGTAGACGAGCTGCCGCCGGCCAATCTGGTGTTTTTGGTGGATGTGTCCGGCTCGATGGATCGCCGTGACGGCTTGCCGCTGGTACAGAGCACTTTGAAGCTGTTGGTTGAGCAATTGCGCGCCGAGGATAAGGTGTCGCTGGTGGTCTACGCGGGCTCATCTAGTGTGGTGCTGGAGCCTACAGCCGGCAGCAAAAAGGCCAAGATTCGTGCGGCGATCGATCAACTTACAGCGGGCGGTTCCACTGCCGGCGAGCCGGGCATCCAGCTGGCCTACCAACAGGCGCAGCAGGGCTTTATTGAGGGAGGGATCAACCGCATTCTGTTGGCCACCGATGGCGACTTCAACGTGGGCATCAGCGACTTTGAAAGCCTTAAGCAGCTGGCTGCTGACAAGCGCAAAACGGGCGTGTCGCTGACCACCCTGGGCTTTGGCACCGACAACTACAACGAACAGTTGATGGAGCAACTGGCCGATGCCGGCGATGGCAATTACGCCTATATCGACAACCTGCGTGAAGCGCGCAAGGTGTTGGTTGATCAGCTCAGCTCGACCCTGGCCACGGTGGCCAGTGATGTAAAGATTCAGGTCGAGTTCAACCCGGCGCAGGTCAGCGAGTACCGCCTGCTGGGTTACGAGAACCGCGCGCTGAAGCGTGAGGATTTCAGTAACGACAAGGTCGATGCCGGTGAAATCGGTGCCGGCCATACGGTGACAGCGCTCTATGAAGTGGTGCCGGTGGGTGGCAAAGGCTGGCTGGAGCCGCTGCGTTATCAGCACGCGGTCAAAGCGGGCAGCCCGTCGGGCGAACTGGCCTGGCTGCGCATTCGCTACAAAGCGCCAGGGCAGGGTGTGAGCAAGTTGTTGGAGCAGCCGATTCAGGCCGCCGATGTACGTGCCGTTAGCCAGGCCAGTGAAGACCTGCGCTTTGCCGCCGCGGTGGCGGCCTTCGCTCAACAGCTGAAAGGTGATAAATACACCGGGCGTTTTAGCCTGGCCGACAGCGCCGAGCTGGCGCGCAACGCCAGGGGCGACGATCGTTTCGGTCTGCGCGGCGAGTTTGTGCAGCTGGTGGAACTGGCGCAGAGCCTGCAAACTGCGGATTCCCGTACCACTACCGCACGAGTACAGCAGTGAACCAATCCCTCCCGGATGACGACGCCGCCTTGTTGCGGCGTTACCGCCACGGTGATGCGGCGGCTTTTGCCGAGTTGTATCAACGCCATCGGCTTGGCTTGTTCCGCTTTCTGCTCGGCTTGTGTGGCGACCACGCCTTGGCCGAGGAAGTGTTTCAGGACACCTGGATGAGCTTGATCCGCAGCCAGAGCGAGCAGCGTGAAGCTGTTCAGTTCAAGACTTGGCTGTATCAGATCGGTCGCAACCGGCTGATCGATCATTGGCGCAAGCATGGTCGGCATCAGACGGGGCATGCTGAGTACGATGAACAGCAGCATGCCCCGCACGACCCGCAACCGAACCCCGAGCAGCTGCTGAGCCTCAGTCGTGATCAGCAACGCTTGCAGGCTGCACTGAAAGATTTGCCAGATGAGCAGCGTGAAGTGTTTTTGCTGCGCGCTCAAGGTGATCTGGAGCTGGCCGAGATTGCCGAGTTGACCCAGATACCCGCCGAGACGGTGAAAAGCCGATTGCGCTATGCCCTGCAGAAGTTACGTCGGCTGTTGGCTGACCCGGCCGCCGAGGAGTTGCCCGTATGAACCACGATCAACACATGACCGATGAGCAGGAACGGCAAATGCTTGAGCATTTCCGCCAGCACAGCGGCGGCGAGCCCAGCGCGCAGCTGGATGCGCAGATTCTCGCGGCGGCCAGTGCCGCCGTGCGTAACGTGGCCATAGATGAGACCCGGCCGGGTTTGGCCGCTCGTCTGCATAGCTGGCTATTTGGCGCTGGCGGTCGGCAGCGTTGGTCGGTGGCGTTGGCCGGAGTGGCCTGCCTGGGCATTGGCGTGAGCCTGACCTGGCGCACCGTCGAGCAGGCTCCAGATGCCTTCGACGCCTTGCCCAGCGGCGCGCCCATGGCGCCTGCTGCGGCGAGGATGGCACCTCAATCTGCACCACTGGCAGAATCCGCTGCAGTGGCTGATGAAGCAGAGCGTTCACGGGCAGCGCAGCCTGCACCGGTGATCCAGGGCTACAGCGCCGATGGCGCCAAGGCCGAGAAAAAGCTTTCGGCCGGTGCATCCAGTCAGCTTTTGCATGAAGAATCTTCGGCTGATGCGTTGCATGAGCAACTGCCACAAGCAGCCCGTGCGCCTGCTGTATCAGCCCCCGAAAAGTCTGCAGAAGCGGCCGCCAGCCAGGCTCAACAGCAACTGCGCCGCGAGTTGCAACGCGTGCTCAAATTACGCCGTGATGGCTGGACGGATGAAGCCGATACCTTGCTGCTGCAGCTGATGCGTAAGTACCCAGAGCTGGATATAGACGCGCTGTTGCAGCAGCTACAGACCACGCAATAAGGCCGTGGAGGTCAGTTGTCGGCGGTCATCAATGACGATGGCTGTCGGCCTGCTGCTTATACCAGCGGGCCGTTGAAAACGTAGGCGAGGCAGCCGAGGCTGTTTTTAATGCCGTATCGGCAACCCAGGTAGTTTCTCAACAGCCTGCTAGAGCGCTGCCTGTTACGTGCCGTGCCGATTGTATGCTTGCCAGAGTGTGGGGCAGGGGCCAGCATAGCGGCTTATGTCACTGCCTTTGTACCTGCCCATGCTGCCTATCCGAAGCCTCATGCTGCTGTTGACTGTCTTATCACTGGCGGCCTGTGAGCAAAGCTCCAGCCCTCCTGCGAAAGCCAAAGTTGAAACCACCAAAGTACAACCGGCGCCCGCCGTGGTTACCAGCAAGCCAGCGAAGACCGAGCCCGCGCCCGTTGTAAAAAAAACGCCCCAGCCCAGCGCTCCTGTAACCAAACCGGCGGCAGTAGCTCCAGCTAAGCCGAAACCTGCTGTGGTTATACCCAAGCCTGAGCCCACCGAGCCGACAGCGCCGCTGGACCTGAGCCTGCATACCAATGTGTTTGATCCCCTACAGCCGGTTGCACCGCTTAGCGACCTGTCGATCCCGATACTGCCGCCTATGTTTGGTGACAAGGATAAGACAGAGGGCCCCTTTCAACTCAATGGCAAGCTGATCACCAACGAGCGCGACGATGACTACTGGCAGTCGGTTGAAGGCGCGCAGTTGCAATTCGAGTTTAAGCAGTAGCAGGCAAGCCTTCGCCGGACTGCTACTTGCAGTCAGAAGCGATACGCCTGTTGGCCGATGGCGGTGAACAGGGTGTGATCCAGTGGCGTGAAGTGTGGCTCGCCAGGCAGGCGTACCCATAACGCTTCGCGCACGGTGGCGGGGTTGTAAGCGGCTTGTTTGAGGTCAGCCTTCTTGTATTTGAAGGTGCCGGTGGTTTGCACCTCGCCCAGCAAACGGATAAACAGCGGCGCGGCGTACACCGGTAATTCGGCATCCAGATGTGCTGCCAGCGCATTACCATCCAATCTCTGACCCTCGCTCAAACGCAATGCGGCCATGCCGCAGCGGCCATTGGTGCCGGGTATTTCCACGCCATACACCACCGCATCTTCGACGCCGGGAAAGGCGCCCAGCACGTTTTCTACTTCGGTGGTGGAGACGTTCTCGCCTTTCCAGCGGAAGGTGTCACCTAAGCGGTCGACGAATTGCGCATGTTTGCAACCGATGTCGCGCATCAGGTCGCCGGTGTTGAACCAGGCATCACCTTTCTTGAACACATTGCGCAGGATTGCCGCTTCGCTCTTGGCCGGATCGGTGTAGCCGTCGAACGGCCACTTGGCGCTTATTTCACTGATCAGTAGGCCAGGCTCACCCTTGTCGGCTTTCTGCAGAAAGCCCTTGACGGTGCGGATGGCGCAATCGTTCTCCAGGTCATAGCGCACGATGGCGTAGGTGGCCGGAGAGAAACCCACGGTATTGTCGAAATTGAATACGTTGGTAAAGCCGATATTGCCTTCGCTGGAGGCATAGAATTCGGTGATTTGCTCGACCCCAAAGCGTGCTTTGAACTCGGCCCAGATCGAGGGGCGCAAACCATTGCCGATCATGCAGCGCAGGCTGTTGTTCTTCTCTGCGGCGCATTCGGGCTGATTAAGCAGGTAGCGGCACAGCTCGCCGATATAGCCGAAGCAGGTCGCTTGATAGCGCTGCACATCCGGCCAGAAGGCGCTGGCGGAGAATTTGCGACGCAGGGCGATGGCTGCGCCGCCGGCCAACGCGGCGCTCCAGCACACGGTCACGGCGTTGTTGTGGTAGCAAGGCAGGGTCAGGTAAAGCACGTCCTGATTGTTCAGGGTCAAGCCGGAATGGCCGAAGCCACCGTACGCCTTGATCCACTTGCCGTGGCTCATGATTGAGGCCTTGGGCAGGCCGGTGGTGCCGGAGGTGTAGATCAGAAAGCAGGGGTCTTTCATCCGTACCTTGGCGCTGTCGGGCAGGTTGTCACTGGCTTGGCTGCGCGCCAATTGCATCAGGTTCGTCCAGCCATCGGGGGCTTGGCCGGCGTCGTTTAAGCAGTCTTGATCAGCAATCCAATAGCGCGGGGCTTGTGGGTTGTTCAGCTGCTCGGCAATCTCGGTAAAAGCCTCAAGCAATTCCGCGCCGATCAGCATAAATCCCGGGTTTACCAGATTCAGACTGTGGGCCAGGACCTTGCCGCGCTGGGTGGTGTTGACCAGCGCGCCGACCGCTCCGAGCTTGCTCAGCGCGGCGAGGCTTGCCAGCAGTTCTAAACGGTTTTCCAGCATCACCGCCACTACGCTGCCGTGCTGCACGCCCTCGGCTTTGAAGGCCCACGCCAGACGATTAGCCCAGGCGTTGAACTGGGTGTAGTTGAGGCTGCGCGACTCATCCAGCAGCGCCGGTCGCTGAGGGTTGAGTCGTGCCGCGCGCTCCAACGCCCAGGCCAGTGACAGGCTCTTTTCGCGGTTTCGAATCCCCGCGTAATACAGGCCGCGCAGCAGACGCGGTACGCGTGGCAGATGCTGGGGAAGATGGGTAAGAAAACGCAGCGGGGAAATCAGATCGGTCTGGCTCATGGCGCTCGTGCTTAGGGTTGTTATGCGAGGGCGAGGCTCAACTCTAGTTGCCCGCTTGCATGCTTGCCATGGCTCTGGCGCAAGGCTGACAGGGCAGATCGGCAAATAGCGGCGCATCTGTGTATTGCCAGCAGGCTTGGGGCTGTGGCATTAGTCCGAGAGGCTGGCGCGATGGCGCGCAGAACCAGGAGGGGCGATGAACCTGAACCAAGTCACCGTGGCGGTCACCGATGTGCCGCGCGCTATTCGTTTCTATCAGGGTCTGGGCCTGCAACTGATTGTCGAAAGCCTGCCGGACTATGCACGCTTCTGCTGCCCGGATGGGCAGGCGAGCTTTTCCCTGAGCCGAGTGGCGCAGGTGCCGGCTAGCCAGACGTTGATCTATTTCGAGTGCGCCGAACTGGATCAGACCGTCGCCCGTCTGCAGAACCAGGGCGTCGAGTTCAGCATGTTGCCAACCGATCAGCCTTGGCTGTGGCGTGAGGCCTATTTAGAGGACCCCGATGGCAATCCGCTGTGTCTGTATCACGCCGGCGAAAATCGCTTGAGCCCGCCCTGGCGGCTCAGCCAGGACGCCTAATCCGCCACGCCACCCTACTCAGTGAGAGCAGGGTGGCGTGGCCTTCTACTCAGTCGACAAACAGGTCGGTCATCAGCTTGCTGGCCGGGTCGTAACGGTATTGTTCGAAATCGCTTTGACCCTGTTCCCGCAGAATTTCTTCGTCGATCAGCAGGCGGCCGCTGATGCTGCGCTCGCGGCTTGAAAGGATGGCGTAAGCCGCGTCCGCCATGATTGCGGGTAGGCGCGCGGCTTTCATCACCGCCGGGCCGCCGGCTTCGAACTCGATGGCGGCGGTGGCGATGACGGTTTTTGGCCACAGCGAATTGACGCTAATGCCGTATTTTTTGAACTCCTCGTGCATGCCCAGGGTGAGCATGCTCATGCCGTATTTGGTGGTGGTGTAGGGCCCGTAATTGGCGAACCACTTGGGATCTAGGTTGATCGGCGGGCTGAGGCTGAGGATGTGGCCTTTGCTCTGCTTCAAATAGGGTAGCGCGGCCTGGCTGCACACCATTACCGCGCGGGTATTGATCTGAAACATCAGGTCATAGCGCTTGGGCGGCAGGTGCTCGACGCCCATCAGCTTGATTGCGCCGGCGTTATTGATCAGCGCGTCGATGCCGTCAAAGTGTTCGGCTGCCTGGGCCATGGCGGCTTTTACCGCCACTTCGTCACGCACATCCAATTGCAAGGCCAGGGCCTTACCGCCAGCAGCTTCAACTTCGGCGGCCACCGAATGGATGGTGCCGGGCAGCTTGGCATGGGCTTCGGCGCTTTTAGCCGCGATGACAATATTGGCGCCGTCGGCTGCTGCTTTGAGGGCTATTTCACGGCCGATGCCACGGCTGGCGCCGGAGATAAACAGGGTTTTGCCTAGCAGTGACATGGGGTTGCTCCGTGATTTGTTGTTATTCGGTAGATGCTTTTTTGTAGGGTGGGTTGAGCGTAGCGATACCCACCAATCATGAAATGCTCATGATTCTCTGTGGGAGGTGTATTCAACCCTCGCTGGCTTCGATTTCCACTAAGAGCTGGCGATTCTTCACCTGATCGCCGCGGCTTACGCCTATACGGCGTACCACACCGTCGATGCTGGCTTTGAGCGGGTGCTCCATCTTCATCGCCTCCAGTACCACCAGCAGTTGGCCTTTGCTGACGCTGCTGCCTTCCTCAACCAATACCTCGACAATCGCGCCATCCATCGGCGCCTTGACGCTGCCCGAGCCGGCGCCAGCCGCGCTGCTGACCGGTTGGTGGGTGATGTCGATGAGTTGCAGGTTACCGTTATGGCCATACAGCCAGAGGTTGTCGCCCTCCAGGTGGTAAGCCAAGCGCTGACGAATACCGTCCGCTTCCAGCGTGACCCAACGACTATCGCTGGCCAGCAGGGTGAGGCTGATCTGCTGTTCGCCGAGCGTGGCCAGCAGCTTGGGCTGCGTGCCATCACTCAGTACGTCCAGTGCTACGTTGAACGACTGCTCGCCGTGTTTCAGCACAAAGCGCCAGGGCGCACTGCCGGCGTTGCGCCAGCCAGCAAGGCCGCCTTGATGCGCGCGAGCATTGGCCGATTGCTGAAACAGCAAGGCGGCAGCGGCAGCCAGCTCGCAGGCTTTGGGCGGTTGCGGACTTAGGCTGGGGTCATCGGCAAAGTGTTCAGCGATAAACGCGGTGGTGGCGTTACCGGCAGCGAATTCGGGATGGCTGAGCAGGTTGGCGAGAAAACGCTGGTTGCCATTCACGCCGAGCAGCACGCAATCCTCCACCGCACGCACCAGCTTGCGCCGCGCTTCTTCGCGGGTGGCACCGTAGGCAATGACCTTGGCCAGCATCGGGTCGTAGAACGGACTGATGACCTGGCCTTCAACCAGACCGTGGTCGATGCGAATGCCGTCACGCAGCGCCGGTTCCCAGCGTAGCGCGGTGCCGGTCTGTGGCAGGAAGTTCTGCGTGGCGTCTTCGGCGTACAAACGCACTTCCATGGCGTGGCCAGTCAGGCGGATTTCGTCTTGCTTGAGCGGTAGCGGCTGACCTTCGGCAACACGAATCTGCCACGCCACCAAGTCTTGCCCAGTGATCAATTCGGTGACTGGGTGCTCGACCTGCAGGCGGGTGTTCATTTCCAGGAAGAAGAATTCGCCGCTCTGATCGAGCAAGAACTCCACGGTGCCGGCACCGACATAGTTAACCGATGCAGCGGCCTTAACGGCGGCCTCGCCCATGGCTTGGCGCAGTTCGGGCGTCATAACCGGGCAGGGCGCTTCTTCGACCACTTTCTGGTGGCGGCGCTGCACCGAGCAGTCGCGTTCACCCAGATACACGATGTTGCCCTGGCTATCGCCGAACACCTGGATTTCCACATGGCGCGGCTGGATCACCGCGCGTTCGAGAATCAGCTCGCCGGAACCAAAGGCGTTCTGCGCCTCGGAGCGTGCGGTGCGGATCTGCGCCAGCAACTCGGACGATTCATGCACCAAACGCATGCCACGACCACCGCCGCCGGCGCTGGCTTTGATCATCAGCGGATAACCGATGCGTTCAGCCTCGCGGGCGAGAATGTCGTCGTCTTGCGCCGCTCCTTCATAGCCAGGAATGCACGGCACGCCAGCTTCGAGCATGGCGATCTTCGACAGGCGTTTGCTGCCCATCAAGTGAATGGCTTCAACCGTCGGGCCAATAAACACGATGCCGGCAGCCTCGCAGGCGCGGGCAAAGTCGGCGTTTTCCGAGAGAAATCCGTAGCCGGGGTGAATGGCATCGGCGCCGGTTTTCTGCGCGGCTGCGATGATGTTGTCGATCACCAGGTACGACTGGTTGACCTGCGCCGGGCCAATACACACAGCCTCATCAGCTTGTTGCACATGCCGCGCGTCGGCGTCGGCCTCGGAATACAAGGCCACGGTGCGGTAGCCCAAATCTTGCGCGGTGCGCATCACTCGGCAGGCGATCTCGCCACGGTTGGCGATCAGAATCTTGTTAAAGGCGGGCATCTGGGTGCTCCTGCTGCTCGTGGCTCTTGGGCAATTTGATGGGTAGCGCTGCGCTTAACCCATCCTACGGTCTGTTCGTAAGCGTGGTGGTCAGGTTGTGTGGGAGGTGCTTTAGCCGCGAGTCAGCGATACCGGGCGCGGCTAAAGCACCTCCCACGGATTTATTCAGAGGCCCATTTCGGCGCGCGTTTCTGCACAAAGGCCATGGTGCCCTCGATACCTTCGGCGCCTGTAACGGCCGCTGCGAACTGTTCGGCGGCGCGGTCTAGCAGAGGGCCGAGCGCTTCGTTTTCGGCGGCGAGCAGCAGGGCCTTGGTTTGTGCGTTGGCCTGCGGCGCACAGCTACGCACCTGGCTTAGGCACTGTTGTAGGCGCGCTTCGATGGCGTCTGTACTGGCTTCGCTGAAGTGCACCAGGCCCAGGCGTTCGGCTTCGCTGCCGTTAAAGCGTGCGGCGGTCAGGGCCAGGCGACGGGTTTGGGTCAGGCCAATACGCTTAACCACAAAGGGCGCGATCTGCGCCGGCAAAATGCCCAAGGTGGTTTCCGGCAGGCCGAACTTGGCGTCCTGATGGCAGATGGCAACATCCGACACGCAGGCCAGGCCAAAGCCGCCACCGAGCACCGCGCCTTCCAGTACGGCAATCAGCACCTGTGGCGTGTTTTGCGCTTCTTCCAGCAGGCTGCCGAAGGCACGATTCAGGCTGCGGTAGGCGTCGCCCCCCTTGGCGCGTGCGCCGGCCATGTCCTTGATATCGCCGCCGGCGCAGAAATGCCCGCCGGCACCGCGCAGCACGATGGCGCGCACGCTGATGTCAGTACGCAGACTTTCCAGCACCGCGCGCAGCTCGCTGACCATGGTCAGGCTCATGGCGTTGCGGCTGTCCGGGCGGTTGAGGGTGACGTGCAGCACGCCGCCTTCAAGGTTTAGCAACAGGGTTTCGCAATCGGGTAGAGCAAGCATCCGGTAATCCTCGAACAGAGCGCAGGAACGTAGGATGGGTCGGGCCGCGCAGGTTGAGCGCAGCGATACCCATCGGATTGGTGGCGATGGGTATCGACGCTACGCGTCTCCTCCCACCCTACGGCTGTGCCGCGTTAGTTCGTAGGGTGGATCACGCGTTATCGATCCACCCTGACGGTGGACGTGAAAGCGACGTCCACCCTACTTGTGGTTGCTCTTAGCCTTTCTTCTTCCCCGGCAAAATGCCCATCAGCTTGCAGATAATGCCCAGCATGATTTCGTCGGCGCCGCCGCCAATCGATACCAGGCGCACGTCGCGATAGGCGCGGGCCACCGGGTTTTCCCACATGTAGCCCATGCCGCCCCAATACTGCAGGCAGCTGTCGGTGACTTCACGGCCCAGGCGGCCGGCCTTGAGTTTGGCCATCGAGGCCAGGTTGGTCACATCTTTGCCGCGTACATACTGCTCGGTGGCCTGATAAACCAGGGCACGCAGGCACTCGACCTCGGTTTGCAACTCGGCCATGCGGAAGTGGATGACCTGGTTGTCGATCAGCGGGTTGCCGAAGGTTTTGCGCTCCTTGCAGTAATCAATGGTGGCGTTGATGCAGTGTTCCAGGCCCTTGATCATGTTGGCCGCGCCAAACAGACGCTCTTCCTGGAATTGCAGCATCTGCATCATAAAACCCGCGCCTTCATGGCCGATGCGGTTGCGCTGCGGCACACGGACGTTGTCGAGGAACACCTGGGCGGTCTCCGAGCTGCGCATGCCGAGTTTATCCAGGTGTGGGCTGACGCTGATGCCTGGCGTATTCATCGGCACTACGATCAGCGATTTGTTGATATGCGGCTTGTCGTCGCTGGTGTTGGCCAGCAGGCACATAAAGTCGGCAGACGGCGAGTTGGTGATCCACATCTTGCTGCCGTTGATCACGTAGTCGTCGCCGTCTTTCTTGGCGTGGGTTTTCAGCCCGGCCACATCCGAGCCAGCGCCGACTTCGGACACGCCGATACAGCCGACCATCTCGCCGGTAATGGAGGGGCGCAGGAACTCTTCACGCAGCTCGTCGGAGCCAAAGCGCGCCAGGGCAGGGGTGCACATGTCGGTCTGCACACCGATGGACATAGGGATGCCGCCGCAGGCGATAGTGCCGAACTCTTCGGCGGCGACGATCGAGTAGCTGTAATCCAGGCCCATACCGCCGAACTTCTCCGGCTTGGAGATACCCAGCAAACCGAGGTCGCCGGCTTTCTTGAAGATCTCGTGGATCGGGAAGCGGCCGTCTTTTTCCCACTGCTCAACGTGTGGATTGATTTCTTTGTCGACGAAATTACGAACGGTACGGCGCAGCTCTTCGTGTTCTTGGGTAAAGATCATTGCTTATTCTCCGAAGGGTTACAGGCGGGCTACGCCGAAAGTGGTGGTTTTAAGCGGGCGAACAGCGGCTTCGGCACAGATATCCAGCAGGTAGCCGAGCAGTTTGCGCGTATCGCGCGGGTCGATCAGGCCGTCGTCCCACAGGCTGGCGGTGCCGTACAGCGCAGTAGACTGGCTGTCGAGCTTCTGCGCGGTAACGGTTTCTAGCATGTCGAGCATCTTCGGGTCGGCCTCTTTGCCTTCCTTGAGGTGTTTATCTTCGGTGACGATGCGCAGCACCTTGCCGGCTTGAGCGCCGCCCATGACCGCAGTTTTGCTGTTGGGCCAGGCGAAGATAAAGCGCGGGTCCAGGCCGCGGCCGCACATGGCGTAGTTGCCTGCACCGTAAGAGCCACCGACCACAATGGTCAGTTTTGGCACTGTGCAATTGGCCACTGCCTGGATCATCTTCGAGCCGTGCTTGATCACGCCCTGTTGTTCCGACTCGGTGCCAACCATAAAACCGGTGGTGTTATGGAAGAACAGAATCGGCGTGTTGCTCTGCTCACACAGCTGGATAAATTGCGCCGCCTTGGCCGCACCTTGCGGGGTGATCGGGCCGTTGTTGCCGATAAAGCCGCAGCTCTGGCCTTCGATCTGCAAGTGACCGCAAACGGTCTGGTTGTCGAATTCGTTCTTGAAATCGAGAAAGGCCGAGCCGTCGGCGATGCGGGCGATGATCTCGCGCACGTCATAGGGCTTCTTGGCATCCGCCGGGACCAGTCCGAGCAACTCCTCGACCGGGTACAGCGGCTCGCGGTAAGCCTTGGCCGGGCGGGCGGGCAGTTGAGCGTTCCACGGCAGCATGGCGACAATTTCCCGCGCCGTGCGCACGGCGTCGGCGTCGTTCTCGGCCAGGTATTCGGCGGTGCCGGCGACCTGCGCATGCATCTCGGCGCCGCCCAATTGCTCATCGGTGGCGATTTCGCCGGTGGCAGCCTTTAGCAGCGGTGGGCCGGCGAGGAACATTTTGGCCTTGCCGCGTACTACCACCACATAGTCCGACAGCCCCGGTTGGTAAGCCCCGCCAGCGGTGCTGGAACCGTGCACCACGGTGATCTGCGGCAGGCCCATGGCGGACATGCGCGCCTGGTTGGCAAAGCCGCGTGCGCCTTCGACGAAGATGTCGGCAGCGTAATTGAGGTTGGCGCCGCCGCTCTCGGCCAGGGTCACTACCGGCAATTTATTTTCGACGGCAATCTGCTGTAGGCGCAGGGTCTTTTTTAGTCCGGTGGGGGAGATGGTGCCGCCCTTGATCGCGCTGTTGCTGGCGGTGATCAGGCAGCGCACGCCGGCGATATAGCCGATGCCGGAGATGATGCCGCCACCGGCTTGGGTGCCGTCTTTGTCATCGTGCAGCTTGTAGCCGGCCAGTGACGACAGTTCGAGAAACGGCGCACCTGAGTCGAGCAGCAGATTGAGGCGTTCGCGCGGCAGCAACTGGCCGCGCTTGTCGAATTTCTCTTTGGCCGCAGCGGCCTTGTTCAGGCAGTTCTGCTCGATTTCGCGAAAGCTGGTTACGGCGGTGAGCATGGCCTCACGATTTTTCGCGAAGTCTTCGCCATGCACGTCGATTTCTGACTGGATAACCGGCATTAGGGGCTTACTCCTGATCTTTCAGTACATCGGGCATGTAAGCCCGGTGAAAGCCGTTATAGGTTTCGCTGTTTTTCGCCTTGCCCAGGGTCCAGGCACGGGTGCCTTGGCTGGCGGCGCCGTCGATGCGGATGGTGTTGCCGCTGATAAAATTCGCCCCTGGCGTAAGCAGGAAGACGATGGCGGATGCCACCTCCGATTCGCTGCCAATGCGCTGCAACGGCACGTGATCCTTGAGTGAGCGGATCATGGTTTTCATCGACTCGGGGTAGGTATCCATGCCGCTGGAGGCGATCCAGCCAGGTGCCACGGCATTCACCCGCACGCCGGCGTGGCCCCATTCGTAGGCGGCGGTTTTGGTGAAGTTCTCCATGCCAGCGCGCGCTGCGCCCGAGTGGCCCATGCCCGGCATGCCGCCCCACATGTCGGCGAGCATGTTGACGATGCTGCCGCCGTGTTTGCTCATGCTCTGCAGGAACACTTCCTTGGCAATCAGAAAGCCGCCGACTAGGTTGGTGCGTACTACGGTCTCGAAGCCTTTCTGGTTGATGCCGATCAATGGGGCGGGGAATTGGCCGCCGGCGTTATTGACCAGGTGATGAATCTGCCCGCGCTCGGCGACCACGGCTTTGACCATGGCCTTGACCGCCTCTTCGTCACGGATATCGCAGACCTGATAACTGACGCAGCCGCCGTCCTCGATGATTTCACCGCAGGTGGCTTCAAGCTTTTCCAGCTTGCGCCCGACCAGCACCACATGAGCGCCCAAGTGAGCCAGCTCATGGGCGGTGCAACGGCCGATACCGCTGCCGCCACCGGTGACCATGATGGTCTGGCCGCTAAACAGGCCGGGTTTAAAGACTGAGTCGTATGTCATTGTTGTTGTCCTTTTCAGTCTGCGTGGGAGCGGCTTTAGCCGCGATGGGGCAAAGCAAGAGCATCGCGGCTAAAGCCGCTCCCACATAATTTATTCGGCTAAAGCCAGCGCTAGCGCCTTGGGTACTGGAATCGGAAACTCCAGCAACTGTTGGGCAAAGGCCTTGCCTTGCGGATCGATGCGTAAGGAGGCAATGCCGCCGCCGCCCAGGGCGTTTTCCAGCAAGAAGTTCAGGCTATGGCTGGCGGGCAAGTACCAGCGCGTGACCTTGCCGCTTTGCGGGTCTAGTACGTGCTGCATCCATTCGGCCACGGCTGCCTCGCTCAATGCAGCGGCGATCCAAGCCAAGTACTCGGGCTTTCTGGCCATGACGCCGATATTGCTGTGGTTGCCTTTGTCGCCGGAGCGCGCCACGGCCAGTTTGATCAGCGGCACTGTGGTGTCGGCCTCACCGCTCGGCAGTGGCGCGGCAACGTCAGCCGCTATCTGCGCGCTATCCAATACGGCGAGCTGCGGCAGGCTCACGGGCGTGCGTTCACCGTTCAGTTCTACTTCTAGAGCGCAGTCGGTCTTGTCAGTGAGGAAGCTGAACAGGCGAATCACTGGGTAAACAGTAGGGCGACCACCAACAATGCCGGTCAAGCCCGGTGCCATACCCGTGGCAGCCTGAGCGATTTCGCGGGAGAACAGCACCAACGCTTCTCTCTTGGCGTGGCGCACGGCGATTTTGATCACGATTTCGCGGCTGTCGGTACGCTGGCCGCGTGGACCGTAGGTGGCTTCGGAACCCAGCAGCTCGATGCTCACTTCTTTGTACGGCCCCCAGCCGCGCTCGGCGAACAGCTCTTCGGTCTTGTTGATGATCGCCTGGCTGACCCGTTCAGCTTTTTTCACCGCATCGATGCCGGCCATCAGGCAGCTGGCGGTACAACGGAAGCCATCGGGATGGGTCGCGCTGACTTTGTATTGAGCGGTCGGCGGCAGACCGCGCGCGCCTTTTAGCTCAACCCGGTTCGGGCCCACCTGGTTCAACTCGACCTCGGTGAAATCGCAGACCACATCGGGCAGGTAATAGGCCCGCGGGTCGCCGATCTCATAGAGCATTTGCTCGCCCACGGTAAACGTCGTGATCAGGCCGCCGCTGCCTTCTGGTTTACTGACGACAAAGCTGCCATCGGCCGCCACTTCCACCACCGGGAAACCGATGTGCTCGTAGTCCGGTACGCTCTCCCAGTCGGTGAAATTGCCGCCGCTGCACTGCGCGCCGCATTCGATAATGTGTCCTGCTAGTGCCGCCTGCGCGAGCTTGTCAAAGTCGTTCCAAGCCCAGTTGAATTCATGCACCAAGGCGGCGCTGACCACCGCGCTGTCGACCACGCGGCCGGTAATTACAATGTCCGCACCGAGTTTCAAGGCTTCGACTATGCCGGGTGCACCCAGGTAGGCGTTGACCGATACGCAGAAGGGCGGCAATGCAGCACCGTTAAACATTTCCACGGTGCCAGCCTTGGCCAGTTCGCCGAGCTTGGGTTGCAGGTTGTCGCCATGCAGCACGGCAATCTTTAGCTCGACCCCGGCCTGCGCGCAAGCTGCAGCCAAAGCGGCGGCGCAGGCACTGGGGTTAACCCCGCCGGCGTTGCTGATCACGCGGATGTTCTTGGCTGCGATGTCTTTCAACAATGGCGCCAGGGTTTCAACGAAGTCGGTGGCGTAACCGGCGTCCGGTTTCTTCATGCGCGCGCCGGCCATGATCGACATGGTCACTTCGGCCAGGTAATCGAATACCAAGTAATCCAGTTCGGTGCCCCGAACAAGCTGGGCGGCAGCTGTGCTGGTGTCGCCCCAGAAAGCGGAGGCGCAGCCGATGCGTACGGTGTTAGTCATTGGAATAAGTCCGCGGCACATGAATAAGATGAATCGAAGGCTACCAAGCAAGCGCTTGGTTGAAAAGCCCTTAAGTGCATTTATCTAACCTAAAGTGTGGCCGAGCGCTTGCTTGGTAGGCCTGCGCAGCATAAATTTCACTAATAACGACAAGCACTTGGGTATATCTGCTGAGAATGAGCGTGCAATTGCAGGCTGGCGGGTTGGCTTGAGGCATACAAAAGAGTTGGAGAGTATTTAGCGTGGATGATCAACAAGCTCAGGCGGTGATGCGCGATCTGGTGGCCAGCGGGCAGATCACCGACCCAGACAGCGCGCGCGGCAAGCTGCTGCAAACCGCCGCGCACCTGTTTCGCAGCAAGGGCTATGAGCGCACCACGGTGCGCGACCTGGCCAGCGCGGTGGGTATTCAGTCGGGTAGCATCTTTCATCACTTCAAGAGCAAGGATGAAATCTTGCGCTCAGTGATGGAGGAAACCATCCGCTACAACATTGCTTTGATGCAGGCGTCTTTAGCTGAGAGCAACGATTTACGCGAACGCGTGCTGGCGCTGATTCGCTGTGAGTTGCAATCGATCATGGGGGGCACTGGCGAGGCGATGGCCGTGCTGGTGTATGAGTGGCGTTCGCTGTCAGAGGAGGGCCAAGCCTTTATTCTCGAGCTGCGCGACAGCTACGAACAACTCTGGCTTGAGGTGCTGGGTGAGGCAGGAGCGGCCGGCTATTTTAAGGCGGACCCATTTATCTTACGCCGCTTGCTTACCGGGGCATTGAGTTGGACCACAACCTGGTTTCGCCCGGACGGGTTGATGAGCCTCGACCAGTTAGCCGAAGAGGCGTTATCGCTGGTTATCAAGGATGTTTGAGCAAACTGAGCTACGCTAAGCTGGCATATTGATAGTATTTTGGCGTCAATGGATTTTGAGCGTTTTCAGGTCAAGGACGAAGTTGCTGCGTTTGTTGTGAGGTCTACTGCTTGGCCACGTTGTTCAGAGGTTTCCTGCTCGGTTTGATGCTTTCGGTTGCCTGCGTTGTGCAGGCTGCGCAAGAGGTGCGAGTGGGTGCTTATCATTTTCCGCCGTACGTGATTAAGCCGGAAAGTGAGCGCGTCAGCGGCCTTTTGCCCGAGTTGTTGCAGGCGCTCAATCAATCACAAAGCGATTACCGTTTTACCCTCGTTGCCACGTCTACCATGCGCCGTTACCGCGACATGCAAAGCGGTCGTTTTGATCTGATGTTTTTTGAGTCACCGGCCTGGGGCTGGCAGGGCATTGCGCATACGGCTTTGAACCTGCATATCGAAGATGCCGAAGTCTATGTTGCGCGTTTACAGCCGGGTCGCGACGAGCGCTATTTCGATGAATTCAAAGGTAAGCGCATGGCCCTCTATAGTGGTTATCACTATGGATTTGCCGGGTTCAACTCGGACAAACAGTTCCTGACGGACACCTTCAGTGCCGTGCTGACCTATTCCCATGACAGCAATCTGGTCATGCTGCTACGGGGTCGAGCGGATGTGGCGGTGGTTACGCGTTCTTACCTGCAGGCCTACCTGCAGCGTTACCCGGAGCAAAGCAGCGCCTTGTTGGTTTCTCAGCGTGTCGATCAGGTTTATCAGCATCAGGCGCTGTTCCGGCCAGAGTCGGTATTGCAGCCGGAGACCTTGGCAGGCCTGCTCAAACAATTTAATCGTGACAAGCAGCTGGATGAGCTGCTTGCCCACTATTACCTGCGCGACGCGTCAGTGCTGATAAATGACTGAAAATGCTCTGTTCGGTCAGATTTGCCTGGGGTAGTCTGCTGTTACTCGAAAAATAGGGAAGTTGTAGTCAAATGCGGCTCTTCAGGCATGGGGTAAGTAAATTTTTCGGCATGGGGTTGGCGTTGCTGCTGGCCGGATCGGTTATGGCTGCGCAGGACGTGCGCGTGGCGGCTGTGTATTTCCCACCCTACGTGTTCAAGGCTGAGCAGAGCCAAGCCACGGGTTTGCTTGATGAACTGGTTGCGGCGTTGAATCAGGCCCAAACGGACTACCGTTTCGTTATGGTGCCAACCTCAGTAAAGCGCCGTTTTCGTGACCTCGAGCAGCAGCGTATCGACCTGGCGATTTTCGAGAACCCCGGTTGGGGTTGGCAGGAAACTCCGCATGTTGCTCTGGATATGGGCCTGGAAGACTCAGAGGTATTTGTCGCTCGCGCTGAGCCGGGCCGCGACCAAGGTTATTTCGACTCGTTTAACGATAAACGTTTGGCGCTGTATCACGGTTATCACTACGCCTTTGCCGATTTCAACGCCGAACCCGAGTACCTGGCCAAAACCTTCAACGCCACCTTGACCCACTCCCACGAAAGCAACTTGCTGATGGTGCTGCGTGAGCGCGCGGAAATTGCCTTGGTGACGCGCTCTTATATTGGCGACTTCCTTGAGCGCAATCGGGAATATGCGGGGCAGTTGCTGATTTCCGAGCGTACCGATCAGCGCTACCGTCACCACGTGTTGCTACGTCCGCAAGCGCCGATCACGCCTGAGCAATTTATGGCGATCTATGAAACGTTGCGCGATAACGGTCAGTTGGAGAAGATTTTCAGTCGCTATCAGGTTGCCGTCATGCCACGCGTAGCGGATAGCTCAATAGCAGCAGGTGCAGCAGATTGACTGCGCCATGCAGCGCAATCGCCAGGCTGATACGACCGCTGTAATGAAAGATCAGCCCATAACCCAGGCCAGCGATACCTGCGACCACAGCAAACAACGGACTGAACGGCAGATGCACGGCGGCGAATAGCAGCGTCGTCAGGCCAATCCCCGCCCAGGCGCCGAGCCAGCTGACCAAACGCGTTTGCAGTAAGCCGCGAAACAACAGTTCCTCGGCCAGCACCGTAACCCCAAGGTTGACCGCCAACCATAGCCACAGGTCTTGTGGCCACTTCGGTTGCCAGCTAACGAGCTCCAGCGCCAATGCGAGCAGCGGTACAACGAGCAACGTCAGTGCCGCTGTCAGCCATACACGGGTCGAGAATGCTTTGTTTGGCTGTTTCTGCCCCAGCCACCAGGCTAGCAGGGTGCTGCCAACCAGCAGCTTGTCCCAGGAAAGTCGCAGAGTATAAGGCGCGGCATCAGCACTGAGCAGGCGTGCTGGCCATAGAACGGTGGCGCTAAAGCCCGGCGCAAGGTGAGCCGCCAGGGCAATACACGCGAGCAGGCTTAGAATCGTCCATAGCGCGTTGGGTAAGCGCTGCTCGGCAAACAGCAGCAGGCTCGCCAGCATGGCACCGGCGGCCAAGGCCACAGGCTGGACATGGCCCAAAGCAAAGCCCACTGCCAGACATAACGCAGGCAACAACAGGCCTAAATGCAGCGGCATGGCACATCCTTGTCGTGCGCAGTTAGTCTTCGCGAATGTCCTTGGCTTCCTGCTCTCGTTCGCGCTGGTGAATCTTGGTCAGCTGTTCTTCGCTCAACGGCAGCGGTTTGGCGGTGCGCAAGAGCACCATCAGGCCGCCAACAATAGAGCCCAACACCACAAGCATCAGTAGCCAGATATACCAGGTCATGGGGAGTTCCTCGTGTGGGGAGCCCTAACCATAACCTGTCGGCGGCTGGTCTGTCAGATCAGCCGCCGACAATGGTTAGCGACGTACCTGCTTGAGCGTTTCGGCGATCAGGAAGGCCAGCTCCAGCGACTGGTCGGCGTTCATCCGTGGGTCGCAGTGGGTGTGGTAGCGATCCGACAGGCCGGCCTCGGTGATCGGCCGTGCGCCGCCGATGCATTCGGTGACGTTCTGCCCGGTCATTTCGATATGGATGCCACCGGCGTAAGTGCCTTCGGCCTGGTGCACGGCGAAGAACTGTTTCACCTCATTGAGAATCTGCGCAAAGTCGCGGGTTTTGTAGCCGCTGCTGGCCTTGATGGTATTGCCGTGCATCGGGTCGCTACTCCACAGCACCTGGCGGCCTTCGCGCTGCACGGTCTGGATCAGGCGCGGCAGGCCGGCTTCGACCTTGTCGGCGCCCATACGCACGATCAGGTTGAGGCGGCCGGGATCGTTGTCCGGGTTAAGGATATCGATCAGGCGGATCAGGTCTTCGCTGTCCATGCTCGGGCCGACTTTCACCCCGATCGGGTTGCCGACGCCGCGCAGGAACTCAACGTGTGCACCATCCAGCTGACGGGTGCGGTCGCCGATCCAGAGCATATGCGCCGAGCAGTCGTAGAAGCCGCCGGTGAGGCTGTCCTTGCGCACAAAAGCTTGCTCGTAATTGAGCAGCAGCGCTTCGTGGGCGGTGAAGAAGCTGGTTTCGCGCACTTGCGTGGCGCCATCCATGCCGCAGGCACGCATAAACGCCAGGGTTTCGTCGATGCGACCAGCCAGTGCGTTGTACTTCTCGCCCAGATCCGAATTGGCGATAAAGTCGAGGTTCCACTGGTGCACTTGATGCAGGTCGGCAAAGCCGCCCTGGGCAAAGGCACGCAGCAAATTCAGCGAAGCGGTGGACTGGTGGTAGGCCTGGAGCAGACGCTCCGGGTCCGGCACGCGGCTTTTTTCGTCGAAGCCGATGCCATTGACGATGTCACCGCGGTAAGCCGGCAGGGTCACGCCGTCGATGGTTTCATCGTTGGCGGAGCGCGGCTTGGCGAACTGGCCGGCCATACGCCCGACTTTGACCACCGGGCAACCGGCGGCGAAGGTCATCACAATCGCCATCTGCAGCAGCACCTTGAAGGTGTCGCGAATTTTCAGGGTGGAGAATTCGGCAAAGCTCTCGGCGCAATCGCCGCCCTGTAGCAGAAATGCGCGACCCTGGGTCACCTCAGCAAACTGGCGACGCAGTTCGCGGGCCTCACCGGCAAATACCAACGGCGGATAACTGGCGAGCTTTTGCTCAACGGCCAGCAGGTGCGCGGCATTCGGGTACTGCGGTTGTTGCTGGATCGGCTTGGCTCTCCAGCTTTCAGGGCTCCAGGGTTGCGACATTGTGGCTCTCGGCTTTAGTCAATTCAGGCGGACCGGCATGGTAACCGATACGCCTCGCCCAGTAAGCCGATAGGCGCAATAGAGCGTTTGTATCGCCTGGTTAGCGCGGCAGCACATCGCGGCCTGGCAGGAATCGGCCGAAGCCTTGCTGCTGACCCAGCTCAGTCGGGTATTCCAGGCTGCGCTGATAGGCGATGCGGCCATTGATCAGGGTCGCGTCCACAGCGTCATCGTTGCGTTTGACCACGCGCTCCAGCCCCAGCACTTCCATCGGCGCTTCATGGATCTTGTCCAGCTCATCGGTCAGCCCGGCGGGGTTAATGATGGCCACATCAGCGCGGTCGCCGACGCGGATATAGCCGGCATCTACGCCGATAAAGTCAGCCAACTCACCGCTCAGGCGATGGATTGCGCGGCCGGTGTCCATAAACGGCGTGCCGGCCAGTTCGGCGTCGCGCACGTATTTGAGAAAACGCAGCGGGAAGTTGTACTGGGCAATGGAGCGCAGGTGCGCGCCGGAGTCGGCAAAGCCCGGCTGAGTCCAGGGGCTGGCCAGCAAGGCGTGCATCACCGGCAGGCGTTGGTTGCCGTAGCAGGTGGTCCACTTCAGCGCTTCGCGGTACTGGCAGGCCAGTTCGAAATAGGCGTCTACCGGATCCAGACCACGGGTTTCACCGAGCTGTTTGAAGTTTTTCCCAACCAGGCTGGCGTCCGGGCATTCGGTGACCCAGCAATCGGAAAAGTCGCGGTGCCACAGGCCCTTGGTCAATACGGCTTTGACCTGTTTCTTGAACAGCGCGCGGAACTCGGGTTCCAGTACCTTGGCGTAGAGTTCGTCGGGGTCTTTGATGTTGCGCAGAATCTCGCCAGCGCCAAACTCCTCGAAGGCGTTCACGTTAAGCCCTTCCAAGCGCAGGGTGAACGGTGCCGGCAGGGTTTGCCAGCGGAAGTGACCACGCAGCACTTTATTCGCCAGCCAGCCGGAAAAACGGGTGAAACGGTGCAGCAACGGCTGCGACTTGAGGTCCAGCGCAGTGAGCATCGAGCATTTCAGCGGCTTACGGAACCAGCCGTGGGCCTGATAGAGGAAGGCGAACACGTTGACCTTGGTCACCGCATTCGGCGCGCCCTGCATCACCGCGCCGCGACGACGGAGGATGGCGAACAGGCGGGAGAACTCCTTCCAGCTGGCAAAGGTCGACGGCAGTGGGCTGGACCAAGCGCGGTCACCATCCATCTTGTCCAGGCGCGTGGTCATTACCGAGAGGCCGATGCAACCGGCGTCCAGGGCTTCTTCAAGCAATTGCTCCATGCGCTGCAGCTCTGCCTCGCTCGGGGTTATCTCTGCGGTGGCGCGCTCAAGGCCCATCACCGCCACGCGTAATTCGGAGTGGCCGAGAAACGAGCTGACATTCGGTCCCAGGGCGTGCTGGTCGTAGAAGGCACGGTAACCGGCGGCGTCGCGCCAGGTCTTCTTCTCTTGCAGGATCGGCAGCACGTATTCACGTGGCACGGCTTCGACGCGGGTGAACAGGTCCGAGCAGTCCTGGGCATCGGCCAGCACCATGCTGATCGAGCAGGAACCGATGGTTACGCTGGTGACGCCGTGGCGCACGGATTCTTTCAGCGCCGGCGCGGCGATTACTTCGGCGTCATAGTGCGAGTGAATCTCCAGAAACCCTGGGGTGACCCATTTACCTACGGCGTCGAGCACTTCCGGGCAGCCGTTTTCATCCAGCGGGCTGAAACTGAGCACATCAATGTGGCCATCTTTTATTCCGACATGGCGCAGTTGTCCGGGCTGGTCACTGCCGTCGAAGTACAGGCCGTTTTTGATGATGATGTCATAGCTCATAGCAGACTCCAGGCGCTGCAGGCTGTTGAAAAACTACCTGCGTTGCCATCACGGCGTTAAAAACAGGCTCAAAGTGCTCATTTACAGCTTGTAAACTCCGCCTTTTCGCCTGCTTTTGCCTTGCGCTGGCTGCCTCGCCAACGCTTTTCAACGGCCTGCTACCAGCAGCAGGCAGCCGGTGACCAGCAGCAACAGGTAAATGGCGATGCGGAAGTGTTGCTCGTTAAAGCGCTGATGCAGGCGCTCACCCAGCCATACGCCGACTAACAGCAGCGGCGCGTAGCTCGCCACTTGCGGTAGGGCAGGGAGTAGGCGGCCATCAAACAGAAAGGCGATGGTCAGCAGGCTGTTGAGGGTGAACCAGACAGTGACCAAGGTGGCGCGTAGGCGCGCTTTATCCAGCGCCGTACCTGCCAAGGCGAACACCAGCAGGGGGCCGCCGGAGGCGAACAGGCCGTGGCTGATGCCGGCGCACAGGCTAATCAATCGGCTTAGCCACAGCGGGCGCAAATGGGCGGCGCTGTTGTGGCGCAGGCGCCACAACTCGTGGGCGGCGAACCACAGCACCAGTACGCCGAACAGGCGCTTGGCCAAGGCCGCATCCAGATAGGGCAGCAGCGCATAGCCGAGCAAGGTGCCGAGCACCATGCCGGGCAGGATCATGCCCAGCAGCAGGCGTTGGTCGATCATCTTGCGATGGCGCCAGGCCAGATAGCCGGTCATGCAGATGTTCAGCGGCACCAGAATCGGCAGCAACACTTCAATCGGCAGCAGCAGTGCGCCCAGTGACAAGGCGATGACGATACTGCCGAAGCCGGTGATGGCTTCCAGGGTGTAGGCCAGGAGGATAAAGCAGCCGAGGGCCAGCCAGATGATGTCCATCAATCCATCTCCGCGGCAAAGCGCGCGCTCATCTTGCGATAGTAAAAACTCGGCGCAATCCGCCAGAGCAAACTGGCCAGCCAGCTGCTGCGGTCCGGGAATAAGCGCTGCAGGCCTTGCTGCTGGGCCTGGATGATTTGCACGGCCATCCAGTCTGCGCCGCGAATAGTGCCGATGGTGGAACGGCCGTGTTTGGCGCGCTGGCCATCCGCACCCAAGGCGTTGAGGTCGATGGGTGTGTCGAGAAAGCTGGGGTAAACCAGCAGCATGCGAATGCCATCGCGGACCACTTCGGCGCGCAGCACTTCAAAGAACTGACTCAAGGCGCTTTTCGCCGCGCAATAACCGGCACGGCCCAGCACCGGCATCCAACCGGCCATGGAACCGATGGCTATGATCTGCCCACGGCTCTTACGCAGCAGTGGCAGGGCGCTGAGGGTTAGCTCTACCGGGGCTTGGTAGTCCACCGCCATGACCTTGCGAAATACCGCCGGGTCGGTTTGTGTGGTGGGCGAGCGATGGGTGATGCCAGCGTTGTTGATCAGTATGTCGAGGCCGCCGAAACGCTCAGCGCAGGCCTGCAGCAACTGCTGGTGCAGCGCCGGGTCGGTAATGTCGCCGGCCAGTCCCAGTGCATGCTCAGCGCCCAGTTCGGCAACGCGGGTGGCCAGGCCTTCGGCGTTGATGTCGGTGAGCAGCAGGTTGCAGCCGTGGGTGTGATAAGCGCGCGCAAGCTCCCAGCCGAGGCCGCTGGCGGCCCCGGTAATCAAGACGGTGTGCATTATTTTTCTCCGAGAGGCGCCAGGGGTAGCGGGTCTTCTGCCAGCGGTCGACGTGACCAATAGGTGGCCAGTGCCATCCCTGACACCAAATGCCAGGTACCCCAGAACGCAGCGATCAGCAGCATGCCGGTCACTTGCGGGAAGAAGGTGAAGATGATCACTAAGCCTAGGGCTGAATTCTGGATGCCCACCTCCAGGGTAATCGCGCGGCGTTCGGCGTCCGGTAGACCGCTCAATCGCGCACTGAGGTAACCGATGCTCAGCGCCAGGGTGTTATGGGCGACCACCAACCAGAAGAACAGGTGGAAATGATTAAGGAACTGATCGAAGTTCTTGCCGAAGGCGAGGGCGACGAAGCCCAGCATCACCGTCAGGGCGAAGACCCGCAGGGGCTTTTCCACTTTGCGTGACAAGCCGGGGAAACGTCGGCCGATAAACATGCCCAAGGCCAGCGGCACGCCGAGTACCAGAATCACCATGAGCAGCAGGCTTAGTGGGTCCATGGCGATTTCGGTCAGCAGCGGTCGCGTATACGGGTTCAGCCAGGCGTACAGGCCGAAGTTGAGCGGGGTCAGTACGCTGGCCGCGACACTGGACACGGCTGTCATGCTCACGGATACGGCGACGCTGCCGCGCGCCATCCAGGTCATGATGTTGGAGAAGCTACCGCCCGGGCAGGCCGCGATCAGGGTCATGCCCAGAGCCAGCTGCGGCTCGATGCGCAGCGCCCAGCAGGCCAGGCAGGTGAGTGCCGGCAATAACAGGAATTGAGCGATCAGGCCGATCACCGGGGCTTTAGGGGCGCGCAGGACGCGTTTGAAGTCTTCGCCACGCAGGTCAAGGGAAACGCCGAACATCATTATCGCGACGATAATATTGATCAGCACCAGGCTGCTGGGATCGAATTGGATATGCACCGCTTCCATCAAAGAGTTCCTGCTGTGTGCGCTTGAGTGTTGCTGGCCGCAGGTTGCTTAGGTAAACCGTCGCGTAGGGCTGTGCTGTGCTGCGCGATGCTCTGACGATAGCTGTCTTTGTGCACGTAGTAGGCCATGCGCTCCAGTTGCAGGTACCGGTAGCCGCCGTCCAGGCGAGTGCTTGCTCGCTCACGCTTGATCTTTTGTAGCTCCTTGGCGGCGGCCGTGCCGGCTTGCAGGCTCTTGATATACAGCGCCACCAGCTCGGCTTGTTCGTCGCGGCCCTGCCAGCCGAGGCCCGAGGCTTCAACCATGCCCAGCATAAACAGGTCGTCGTATTCGGGGTGGAAGACGTTGAGGTACAGCTGCGGCGCGCCGGCGTTGCTTGGCCAGTTGAGGTGCGATCGGTCGATAAAGGGGTAGTCGAGTTTGTAGCCGGTACCTTGCAGAATCAGGTCGTATTCGGCTTGCTCGCCATCGCTGAAGGTGACGAGCTTGCCTTCCACCTTGGCGATATCTCGGCGCGGCTTGATGTCGCCGTGGCCGAGGTAATGCAGTACCAGCGAGTTCATCACCGGATGCGACTCATAGAGTTTGTAATCGGGGTCTGGCAGGCCATATTGCGAGGGCTTGCCGACCAATGCGCGTACCAGCAGACCATCGAAAAACTGCTTGAGCGGGCGTGGCAATTTGACTGCACCGCCTAGGGTGTCGGTTGGCCGGCCCAGGGTGAACTTGGGTAGGAAGTAGTAGCCGCGGCGTACCGAGATATCCACTGAGGTCGCACGATGCACGGCGTCCACGGCAATATCGCAGGCCGAGTTGCCACAGCCGATCACCAGCACGCGCTTGCCGTCGAACACCGCCGCCGAGCGGTAGTCGCTGGAGTGCATCCGCTCGCCGCTGAACTCGCCCGGCAGCGCTGGCTGGTTGGGGGTGTGCAGGGTGCCATTAGCCATCAGCACGCCGTCGACCAGCCATTCGCGCTGCACGCCATCGTGTTCGCTGATCAGCTTCCAGCCTTTCTCCAGGCGCTGCACCTCTATGACTCGAGTGCTGAATTGATAGTACGCATACAGACCGAAGTGCTCGGCGTAGTCGCGGAAATAACGGCGCATCTCACTGTGATGCGGGTAAGGCGCAACCTCGTCGCGCATCGGAAATTCAGTGAACTGGGTGGTGCCCTTGGAAGAAATCAGATGCGCCGAGTCGTACATGGTGCTGTGCGGATTATCGATGTCCCACAAACCGCCTACATCCGCGTGCAGTTCGAAGCCGACAAAGTCGATGCCGTGCTTGTGCAGTTGACGTGCTGTACACAGCCCCATGGGGCCGGCACCGATAATGGCGTACATGGCAAACCTCGATATTTGTTTTTATTGTTGTAGCCGCATAACGACGAACTCGACGTTCTCGACTGCGGTAAATTATCGCGTGACCAGGGGTGGGTGCCTCAATGACAATTAGCGCCTTTCCTCTGGCCGAAGTGGTCGGAGATGTCACGGTGGAGAGTGGTGGATGCCAGGTTTACCCCCGGTCGGTCAGATGCCGGACCCGCTGTTGATCGCCGAAGTGCATGATGCCTTCGGGGTGATCCAGGTCGTCGAAATGGGTGCTTACCGCTTTCTCGAGTTCGGCGAGGCGATCGAGCAGAGCTGCGTCTATATGCCGGACCCCAGCTGGCTGGAGTACGACTACACCCGCGCCATGCTGCTTGGTGCCTTGTGCCATGAGCACCCGGAAAGCGCGTTGTTTCTCGGCCTTGGCGCAGGCAACCTGACCCAGGCCTGCCTGCGTTTTCTGCCGCTGGAAGATGTCGAAGTGATCGAGCTGCGCGCCGATGTGCCGCGCTTGGCCATGGAGCACATGGGCTTGGTCGATGACCCGCGCCTGACCATACGCATTGGCGATGCCTTGGAACTGCTGGAAAGCGCGGAAAAGACCGACCTGCTGTTTGTCGACCTGTATACCGACCACGGCCCTGCGACCGGGCATCTGGCTTGGCGCTTTCTGGAAAACTGCCAGAAGCAGCTCAATCCGGGCGGCTGGCTGATCATCAATCAGTGGGCTGGCAACGATGGCAAGCCGCTTGGCGCGCCGCTGCTGCGTGGTCTCTACCATCGGCATTACTGGGAATGCCCGGTGAAGGAGGGCAATGTGGTGTTGCTGGTGCCGGCGGATCTGGAGCAGGAAATCGACTTTGCCGAACTGCGTCGCCGTAATGAGCTGCTGGCGCCGCAGTTCGGTTATTCGCTGGAGTCGTTGATTAAGGCAGTGCGTCCGGCGACCTAATCAGGCCGCCGGATAACCAGGCTTAGCGCCCTTTAAAATCACCCGGACGGCGTTCCAGCATGGCTTTCACGCCCTCCTGGGCATCTTCGCTGGCCATCAGCTTGGTAACGGTGGGATGCAGGTTTGCAGCTGCAGCTGCCGGGCCTTCAACCACCGCCTGGCGTGCCGAGGCGAGGGT
The DNA here is from genome assembly GCF_004920405.1 of Pseudomonas leptonychotis. Taxonomy (NCBI): domain Bacteria; kingdom Pseudomonadati; phylum Pseudomonadota; class Gammaproteobacteria; order Pseudomonadales; family Pseudomonadaceae; genus Pseudomonas; species Pseudomonas leptonychotis. Next base: position 684,201 of record NZ_RFLV01000002.1, on the reverse strand, counting down.
GGCCTGCACGCCCAGTGGCGCTTGTGCGGCAATGCGTTCGGCGAGCAACAGCGCCTTGGGCAGCAATTCCTCGCTGGCTACTACCTGCTGGATAAAGCCCAGGCGATAGGCTTCGTGAGCATCAAACTCATCGCCGGTGAGCAACCAGCGCATGGCATTGCCCCAGCCCGCGGTCTGATGCATGCGTAAGGTGGCGCCGCCGAAGGGGAAGATCCCGCGTTGTACTTCCATCTGGGCGAAGCGGGTATTGCTGGCGCACAGGTTGATGTCCGAGGCCAGCATCAGCTCGATACCGATGGTGTAGCAGTAACCTTGTGCGGCCACGATCACCGGCTTGCTCACCCGCGGCCCACCGAATACACCCCAGGGGTCACAACCGCCTTCGGGGATTTTCCAGCCGGCGGCAAACTGAGCGGCAACATTGGCCAGGTCCAGACCGGCGGTAAAGTGTTCACCGTGGGCAAATACCAGCGCGACCCGCGCCTCGCTGTCGCGCTCGAACTCACCGTAGGCCAGGCACATGTCGTCGAGCATGGGCATGTCGAAGGCGTTGCGTTTGCTCGCTCGGTCCAGGCCGATCAACATGATCTGGCCGCGTTTTTCACGGCTGACGCGGCCGCTGGTGCTTTGGGTCATGGCGGAGAGTCCTTGTGCGCAGGTTAGTGAACTGGGGCTGAAGCCGTTACAGCATGGCAGCTGCAGGCTATCAGAGGATGACCATTCAGCGTGCTATATGCTCTATTTCAGGAAAAACCAGTACATTTGGCCAGGTTTTCCGGTATAGTGCGCGCCGGTCAATTCTTGGCCACGTTCAGGTAGTACAACTCGCCCGAAGGTTAACTTTGGCAGTTAGTCCGTTTTGCGGACTATCCTTGACGATTCATTTAATACACGTTTTCGCAAATCCCCGCCGACATGGCTGCCAGGGTGACTCTCGGGTCTTACACGGCATGCGCAGCTTTGGAATATGGGTCTTTGCGGATGCACTAGAGGCAGACCCATGACCCAGGAAATCGGCGGCTTCGCCGCTCTCGATCTACACCCCAATGTTCTCGCTGCTGTAATTGCTACTGGCTATGAAGAGCCTTCGGCTATTCAGATTCAAGCGATTCCAGTAATCCTTGCTGGCCACGACATGATCGGCCAGGCGCAGACCGGTACCGGTAAAACCGCTGCCTTCGCCCTGCCAATCCTCAGCCGTATCGACCCGGCCAAGCGTCAGCCGCAAGCGCTGATCCTGGCGCCGACCCGTGAGCTGGCGCTGCAGGTTGCCACCGCGTTTGAAACCTACGCCAAGCAAATGCCAGGCGTAAATGTCATCGCCGTTTACGGCGGTGCGCCGATGGGCCCCCAGCTCAAAGCCATTCGCAATGGCGCGCAAATTGTTGTGGCCACTCCAGGTCGTCTGGTTGACCACCTGCGTCGTGACGAGAAAGTGCTGTCGACTATTCAGCACCTGGTCCTCGACGAAGCCGACGAAATGCTCAAGCTGGGCTTTATGGATGACCTCGAAGTCATCTTCAAGGCCATGCCGGAAAGCCGTCAGAGCGTGCTGTTCTCCGCCACGCTGCCGCATTCGATCCGCTCTATCGCAGAGAAACACCTGCGTGACCCTAAGCACGTCAAGATCGAAACCAAAACCCAGACCGTAACTGCTATTGAGCAGGTACACCTGATGGTTCACGCCGACCAGAAGCACGCTGCCGTACTGCGTCTGCTGGAAGTCGAAGAGTTCGACGCACTGATCGGTTTTGTACGCACCAAGCAAGCCACCCTGGATCTGGCCGCCGCGCTGGAAGCCAAGGGTTACAAGGCTGCCGCGCTGAACGGCGACATTGCCCAGAACCAGCGTGAGCGCGTAATCGAGTCGCTCAAAGATGGCCGTCTGGACATCGTGATTGCCACCGACGTTGCCGCTCGTGGCCTCGACGTGCCGCGTATCACACACGTGATGAACGTGGATATGCCGTACGACCCAGAGTCCTACGTACACCGTATTGGCCGTACTGGCCGTGCCGGTCGTACCGGTCGCGCCCTGCTGCTGGTAACGCCGCGTGAGCGCCGCATGCTGCAAGTGATCGAGCGTGTGACCGGTCAGAAAGTAGGCGAAGTTAAGCTGCCGGACGCCCAGCAAGTGCTGGACGCTCGCATTAAGAAACTGACCAACAGCCTGGCGCCGCTGGTTGCTGATGCTGAAGCCAGTCACGGTGAGTTGCTTGATCGCCTGACGGCTGACATCGGTTGCAGCCCACGTGCGTTGGCCGCAGCCCTGCTGCGCAAGGCCACCAATGGCCAAGCGCTGACCCTGGCTGAAGTTGAGCGTGATCAGCCTTTGGTACCTGGCAGCAGCGGTGCTCCGCGTGAGCGTAGCGAGCGCAGTGAACGTCCTGATCGTGAAGGTAGCCGTGAGCGTCGTGCTCCAGTGCCGTTGGCCGAAGGCCGTGCCCGTTGCCGTACCGCGCTGGGCGCGCGTGACGGTATCGCGGCGAAAAACCTGCTGGGTGCGATCCTCAATGAAGGCGGTCTGGTCCGCGAAGCCATCGGCCGCATTCAGGTGCGTGAGAGCTTCAGCCTGGTTGAGTTGCCCGAAGATGGTCTTGAGCGTCTGCTGACCAAGCTGAAAGACACCCGCGTCGGCGGTAAGCCACTGAAGCTGCGTCGTTATCGCGAGGATTGATCCTTCGCTGAATAAAAAAGCCCCGCCTAGTGCGGGGTTTTTTCATTTCCGTTGTTTGTTGGGCGTATGGCTTAAGTGAAACTGTAGATATCCATCCCCAGCGCACCGAGAGTAAAGCCGCTGTGTTCGACCTTGAGCTGGTGACCAGCGCCCTCGGCGAAGAACAGCGGTAGCAGGTGCTCTTCGCTGGGATGGTTGCGCACGGCGTGCGGTGCTTGGCGGCGATAGTCGTGCAGTGCGGCGTGATCGTGCTGAGCCAGTTTGTCGACGATCCAATCACGAAAATCCTGGGCCCAGGGCTCGATGCGATCTGGTGTCGCCTGCCAGTCCAGCTCGCCGAGGTTGTGGGTGATGCTGCCGGAGCCAATCAGCAGCACGCCTTGATCGCGCAAGCTGGCTAAGGCCTTGCCGACGCGTACCTGCAGTGCTGGCCCTTGCTGACTGGGTAGCGAGACCTGCACCACGGGTATATCGGCCTTGGGGTACATCAATGACAGTGGCACCCAAGCGCCGTGATCCAGCGGTCGCTTGGCATCAAGCTGTGCAGGCAAACTGGCCTGGGCGAGCAGGTGGATGATTTCGTTTGCCAGTTGTGGCTCGCCGGGCGCCGGGTACTGCACCTCGTACAGCTCAGCTGGGAAACCATGGAAGTCATGCCAGGTTTCCGGTTTGGCAGCGCCGCCGACTCGCAGTTCGCGGCTTTCCCAGTGCGCGGAAACCACCACAATGGCGCGTGGCTTGGGTAGCTGCTGCGCCAGGCGGCTGAGGGCGGGGCCGCTGGCGCCGGGTTGCAGGGCGAGCATGGGGGAACCATGGGAGATAAACAGGCTGGGCAATGACATGGCGGGCTCCTGATCAATGACCTGCATCTTCTATCAGTCATCTTGCGCATAAAAGCGCAATTACCCGAGTGTTTTGATCGTTTAGTTAGATGGATTCAAGGCGCGACGAAGCCTTTGACCTGCATGACTGCCTGCGGCAGGATCCTCAGCTTGATACCCACAGGAGGCGTTATGCACGCAGAATTTTGGCAGGCGCGTTGGTCGCGCAGTGAAATCGGCTTCCATCTGTCTGAGGTCAATCCTTATCTGCAGCGCTACTGGTCGGCACTGCAGTTGGCTCAGGGCACGCAAGTGCTGGTGCCCTTGTGCGGCAAGAGCCTGGATATGGCCTGGCTGGCAGATCAGGGCTATCAGGTGGTGGGCATTGAATTAGCGCAACGCGCCGTGGAAGACTTTTTTACTGAGCACAAGCTTGAGCCGCATATTAGCCAGGAGGGGGTATTTCAGGTCTACCAAGCCGGTGCAGTGACGATTTATTGCGGGGATTTGTTTGCGTTGGAGCCGCGGCATGTGGCGCAGTGTGGTGCGCTGTATGACCGAGCGGCCTTGATTGCTCTGCCGCCAGCCATGCGCGAACGTTATGCCGCGCACCTGGCTGAGTTGCTGCCCAGCTCTACCCAGGCATTGCTCGTCACCCTTGATTACGATCAAGCGCAAATGGAGGGGCCGCCTTTTGCCGTCAATGAAGGGGAGGTTCAGCGTTTGCTCGCCAAGCGTTGGCAAATAGAGCTGTTGAAGTGCTGTGATGTGCTGGGGGAGAACTGGAGGTTTTTGCAGCGCGGGCTTACCCGTTTGGATGAACGGGTGTATCGACTGAAGGGCCGCTAGGCCGATGAATTTACAGCGCTCGCTGAACCGTTTGATGAGCGGTCCAGCGAGTTGCATACGGCACTCAGCTTAGGTCATACAACTTCGGCGGCAATCTTATCGAATACCTCCGGCGTTAGTGCTGCCAAGCCATAACTGTCGAGCACTTCGCGAGGGTGCTGCTCGCCGGGGAAGCTGCTGTCGATCATGCTTAAAAGCTGCAGGCCGCGGTCGGTTAGAACAAAGTTCTCACCGTTGCCGCCTTGGCTTTCTGGTCGCGGGGCGATGAAGTCAGCCTTAAGCAATTGTGCTTCGTACTTGGTTGCCTCAGCCTTGAACGCATCAAGATCATCTACGTGATGCCCTGCATGCTCTGATTCTGCGGCTAATTCTTCGGCATAAACACGCGGTGCAAAGCGCTGCTCAGCGGTGTTTTGCACCTCATGCAGCAAGCGTTCGATAAGGTCCCAGTCGTATTTCATGTGAGTGTCTCCCGTTGTCTTTGACCCGGCGCATAACCGGGATTCGATCAATCCTTGGGTTTAACCTTCATAAAATCCGACTCGGGGAGGTGACTAAAGTTCGCTTGAGCCTTAGGGTTCGCGAAAGTGCAGGGTTGGGATGGTGCATTAAAAATGGCGACCCGAGGGTCGCCATTTTTATACCACTTGCCCAGACTAGCCGCGTTGACGCAGGGCTTCGATACGGGCTTCGAGCGGTGGGTGGGTCATCAGCAGGCCGGCCAAACCGTTTTTCAGGCCGCCGTTGATACCGAAGGCCATCATGCTATTAGGCATGTTTACCGGCACTTCCTGTTCGGCGCGCAGGCGCTGCAGGGCGGCGATCATGGCTCCCGTGCCCGCCAAGCGCGCACCGGCTTCGTCGGCCTTGAATTCGCGTTTGCGCGAGAACCACATGACGATAATGCTGGCCAGGATGCCCAGTACCAGCTCGGCGAAGATGGTGGCGACAAAGTAACCAATACCTGGGCCGTCTTCGTTTTTCAGGATTACCTTGTCGACGAAGTTGCCGAAGATACGCGCGAAGAACATTACGAAGGTGTTCACCACACCTTGAATCAGCGCCAGGGTGACCATGTCGCCATTGGCCACGTGGCCGATTTCGTGGGCCAGAACGGCTTTCACTTCATCGGGCGAGAAGCGCTCCAGCAGGCCTTGGCTGACCGCAACCAGGGCGTCGTTTTTGTTCCAGCCGGTGGCGAACGCGTTGGATTCGTAAGCGGGGAAGATGCCGACTTCCGGCATCTTGATCCCGGCTTCGCGGGACAGCTCTTCTACGGTCTGCAGCAGCCACTGTTCGTGACGGGTGCGCGGCTGGGTGATGATTTCGGTCTTGGTGCTCATCTTTGCCATCCATTTGGACAGCAACAGCGAAATCAGCGAACCGGCAAAACCAAACACGGCGCAGAAAACCAACAGGCTGCCGTAATTTTGGCCGGTGAAGCGGTCGACCCCGAGTAACTTCAAGGTGATGCTGGCGATGATCAACACCGCAATGTTGGTGGCCAGGAACAGCATAATGCGCATCATGGTGTATTGAGACTCCTCACGGGAACGATCTATAAGCTGTTGAAAACCCTATCTTGGCTGCTTCGCCCGGTTTTCAGCGGCTTGCTATTGGTTATGACGGCTATATAAGGGCGACCCCCCTGGCACTTCAACCGAGCGACTATTTCAAACTATGTCGCTTGCGCCGTTGAGGTTGCTTTCGAACAGCAGGCGGGTGAGGCGGGCGACGCGTTCGCCGTGGCGCTGGCCCAGCGCTTCGCGCAGCTGAAACGCCAGGGTGGCATGCACGCGGCGTACGCTGGGTGGCAGTGCATCGCCCTCACGCAGGGCGTGGGGTACGCCCCGGGTCAGGCGCAGAAAGCCTTTCTCGCTGAGTACCGCTTGATCCAAGGCGTCGTAGCCGATGGTGGTGTCGAAGCGGATGTAGCCTTCATCGGCCAGCCACAGCAGGGCGCCTAGACAGCTTTGATGGCGTGGCGTCGGCAGGCCGAACTCGTCGGGTTCTTCGCGGCCAATCAGGTCTTCGACATACAGCGCGGCTTTGCTGGGAAACGCTTGGTACAGGGTCAGCATGCCGGCGGCAGCATCCTTGTAGAAGTCGTCGATCTGCAGGTCCATCAGAATTTGCCAATCATAGAAGTTGGAAGGTACGGCAGCACACGGCCCAGCAGTGCCCAGGGCCAGCCAGGGACGTAGGCGCTGACATGGCGCTTGTCGATATGTTTGGCGATCAGTGACGCACCGCGTTCCACGTCGATCAGAAACGGACGGTTGGCCATGCTGCTGTTTAGCGGCGTATCGATAAAACCGGGCAGCAGCAAGGTGGTGTCGATATTCTTGCCCAGCAGCTCGGCGCGGGTGGCTTCCATATAGCTGATCAGCCCGGCCTTGCTCGCCGAGTATGCGGGGCTATGCGGCAGGCCGCGCTTACCGGCGACCGAGGCCACGGCAACCAGATGCCCATGGCCTTGTTGGCGAAACAGCGCGCAGGCGGCGTCGAGACAGGCAATTGCACCAATCAGGTTGGTTTCTACGGTGCGTCTGGCGCGCTCAAAATGCCCACCGCCGACTTTGCCGGTGAGGGCGATGCCGGCGTTGGCGATGATGCCATCCAAGCCGCCAAGGGCATTGGCAGCCAGGCCTACGGCATCCTGGCAGGCGGCGTAGTCGGTGACATCCAAAGGCAACACCATCACCTTGCAGGTGAACCGTGCCTGTAGCTCGGCGGCCAGCAGGTGCAGGTTGTCTTCACGGCGTGCGGCCAGGGCCAGGTCATAACCTTTGGCCGCCAACTCACGGGCCAAGGCGGTACCGATGCCTGAACTGGCTCCGGTCAGCAGGTAGCGTTTGCCTTGGCTCATGCGGCTCTCCCGTTACTGTTGATAGGTCTTGAGAAAGCTGCCGATGCGGCCGATGGCCATTTCCAGCTCATCCACGCGCGGCAGGGTGACGACGCGGAAGTGGTCCGGCCACGGCCAGTTAAACGCGGTGCCTTGCACGATCAACAGTTTTTCCGAGAGCAGCAGATCAAGAACGAATTTCTCATCGTTATGGATAGGGCAAATTTTCGGGTCAATCTTGGGAAAGGCATACAACGCGCCCATCGGTTTTACGCAGCTGACGCCGGGGATGTCATTGAGCAGCTCCCAGGTGCGGTTGCGCTGCTCCAGCAGGCGGCCTTGCGGCAATACCAGGTCATTGATGCTCTGGTAGCCACCCAATGCGGTCTGAATTGCGTGCTGGCTCGGTACGTTGGCGCACAGGCGCATGTTGGCGAGTATGTCGATGCCTTCGATATAGCTCTGTGCGCGGTGTTTAGGCCCGGAAATGGCCACCCAGCCGGAGCGAAAACCAGCGACGCGGTAAGATTTTGACAGGCCGTTGAAGGTCAGGCACAGCACGTCTGGTGCCAGTGAGGCGGTGCAGATATGCACGGCGTCGTCGTAGAGAATCTTGTCGTAGATCTCGTCGGAGAACAGCACCAAGTTGTGCTGGCGCGCCAGCTCGACGATATCAAGCAGCACTTCTTTGGAATACACCGCGCCGGTCGGGTTATTCGGGTTAATCAGCACCAAGGCCTTGGTGTTCGGGGTGATCTTAGCCTTCATGTCGGCAATGTCAGGGAACCAACCGGCCTGTTCATCGCACAGGTAATGCACCGGCTTACCACCGGCCAGGGCTACCGAAGCGGTCCACAGGGGGTAGTCAGGTGCCGGGATCAGCACTTCATCGCCGTTGTTGAGCAGCGCCTGCATCGCCATCACGATCAACTCGGATACGCCATTGCCGAGGTAGATATCCTCAATGCCAACGCCTTCTACCTGCTTCTGCTGGTAATACTGCATCACGGCCTTGCGTGCGCTGAACAAGCCTTTGGAGTCGCTGTAACCTTGAGCGGTAGGCAGGTTGCGGATCACGTCCTGCAGAATCTCCTCAGGCGCTTCGAAACCGAACGGCGCCGGGTTGCCAATGTTCAGCTTGAGGATGCGATGGCCTTCCTCCTCCAAGCGCTTGGCGTGCTTGAGCACTGGCCCACGGATGTCGTAGCAGACGTTAGCGAGCTTGTTCGATTTGCTGAACTGCATGTAAGTGATCCCGAATGGTGATACGCCGCTGAATTACCCTGCAAAAAAGACGCGATTTGATGCGCCTTGGCAGGTTGTAACGCCGGTGACAGACTGGGGTCGAATGATACGTGCCAGCCCGACCTTGGCAAAGGTACTGGTCGGGCTTTTTTATGGTGGGCCATCCATAGGCCGCCACCCCCCCGTGAACCGTCGCTGTGCGACGTTAACAGTCGCTCTGGCGATTTTTCTAATGAGGATTTTGCCCATGGATAAGCTGGAAAAACCCCTGGAATCCTGGCGTGAAGAGCTTTCCGAGGAGCAGTTTCATGTCTGCCGGTTGGGCGGCACAGAGCGCGCTTTTAGTGGCCAATACCATGACAGCAAAGTGCCGGGTATCTACCACTGCGCCTGCTGCCAGACCGAGTTGTTTGATTCGGCGGCCAAATTCGACTCCGGCAGTGGCTGGCCCAGCTACTTTCAACCGGTCAGCCAAGAGGCCATCGCCAGCGTGGATGACTTTAGCCATGGCATGCACCGTATCGAGGTTAAGTGTGCCCAGTGCGACGCGCACTTAGGCCATGTGTTTCCGGACGGTCCGGTGCCGACGGGGTTGCGCTACTGCATCAACTCGGCGTCGCTCAAGTTGGTGCCACGCACCTAAGGTTGTTACGCAGGCCTGCCATCAGCGGGCCTTATTTTTAAGTAATTAAATTGCACGCAATTAAATTGCTCGCTATCGTGCCTGTCACTTCAACTTACAGCGGGCGATAGACATGAGCAATGCACTCTTCGAGATTCCAGTGACCACCATCAAGGGCGAGCAGAAAACCCTGGCTGACTTTGGTGGCAAAGCCGTGCTGGTGGTCAATACCGCCAGCAAGTGCGGTTTCACCCCGCAGTACAAGGGGCTGGAGAGCGTCTGGCAGCAATACAAGGAGCAGGGTCTGGTGGTGTTGGGCTTCCCTTGTAACCAATTCGGCAAGCAAGAGCCGGGTAACGAGGGGGCGATTTCCGAGTTTTGCGAACTCAACTTCGGGGTGAGCTTCCCGCTGTTCAAAAAAGTCGATGTGAATGGCAGCGATGCACACCCGCTGTTCGTCAGTTTGAAGAAGAGTGCGCCGGGCTTGTTGGGTAGTCAGGGCATCAAGTGGAATTTCACCAAGTTTCTGCTCAGTGCCGACGGCCAGGTGATCAAGCGTTTCGCCCCAACCACCAAACCTGAAGACTTGACTGCCGAGATCGAAGCGCTGCTCAAATGACTCCAACCAACCTGGCAGAGGATGAGGGGCTGCAGCTGGATAACCAGCTGTGCTTCAAGCTGTATGCCGCTTCGCGGGCGGTGATCCGAGCCTATAAGCCAATGCTTGACCAGCTTGGCCTGACTTACCCGCAATACCTGGCGATGCTGGTGTTGTGGGAATGGCAGAGACAGCCGCCGGCGTTGCCGACGGTCAAGGCCTTGGGTGAGCGTCTGTTGTTGGACTCCGGCACCTTGACGCCGTTGCTCAAACGTCTTGAGCTGCAAGGTTTGTTGCAACGTAAACGGTCAGCCCATGATGAACGCGAGGTACACCTGGCGCTGACTGACACGGGTTTGGCGCTGCGTGAGCAGGTGTTGCCGCTGAAGGCTCAATTATTATGCGAGCGCGGCGTCGATTTGGATGCGGTTGCGGCATTGCGCGCTCAGGTCGGGTTGTTGCTTGATCAATTTACGGCACTCAGCCACTGATCGAGCAGGGCCGCCAGTTCATCTTTACGGAAGGGTTTTGCCAGATAGTCATCCATCCCGGCGGCGCGACAACGCTCGCGTTCATCAGACAGCGCGTTGGCCGTCAGTGCAATGATGGGTAACTCGTTGAGTTCGCTTCTCTGGCGGATTCGGCGCGTGGCTTCATAGCCATCCATGACGGGCATATTGCAGTCCATCAGAATCAGATCAACCGCCTGGGTCTCCAGCATAGTCAGGGCTTCTTGGCCATGGTTAGCCAGTAGCACTTCACAGCCCAGTTTGCCCAGCATGCCCTTGGCCACCAGTTGGTTGACTGGATTGTCTTCTACCAGCAACACGCGGGCCTGCCGATTACGTGCCGGTTCGCTGGGCTGCTCGGTGGCATGCGCCTCGCCTTGGCCGAGGGTGCGTCGTAAGGCTTGTAATAATGCTTGGCGTGACAGCGGCCTGGCCAGCTGTTCGACAGGCGCAAGAGTGTCCACCTGTTCGCTGCTAAGGAAGTCGCCATAGGCACTGACGAGCAGTATGGGCAGGTTAGAAAGCTGGCGCAGCTCATGGAGCCGCTGTGGGCAATCACTGATCAGCAGGTCGGCGTCAATGCCGGACAATGGGCTGTCGGCGTCGAGGTGATGGTAGCTCAAGCCCCAGCGCGGCAGCAGGTTTGCCAGTTGTGCGCTAAGCCCGGAGTCCGCTGGGCTTAGCCCGATAATGCGTCCGCGCAGTTGTGGCTGTAGGGGGGTACCGGTTTGGCTAGGCAGCGGCAGTTCAACGCAGAATGTGCTGCCAACACCTTCGCGGGTTTCCAGGCTGAGTTGACCGTGCATGGCCTCGCAGAGCCTGCGGGTAAGGGCTAGGCCCAAACCCGTGCCACCAAATTGGCGAGTAATACCGATGCCGGCTTGGGCGAACGGGTGGAAGATCCGTGTCTGAGCATCTTCGGCGATCCCGATGCCGGTATCGCGAACAGTGATTTTGACGCCTTCATGCTGGGCGCTGACGGTGATGTCGACGCGGCCGACGCGCGTAAATTTCAGTGCATTGGCAAGCAGGTTGCTGACAATTTGCCTGAACCGAGTCGGGTCTCCCAGAAGTTGGTGGGGCAATTGCGGATCTATCAGGCAAGTCAGTTCAACGTCAGAGGCAGCATTCTGCGAGAGCAGGCTGGCAGTGTCTTCGACCAAGCTGGCGAGATCGAAAGGGATTTTTTCCAGCTCAAGCTGGCCCGCTTCGAATTTCGACAGGTCGAGAATGTCATTGAGCAGTTCGACCAGCACTTTGCCCGAGTCATGGGCTATCGATAACTGCTGGCGTTGTTCGTTGTTCAACGGCCCGTCCAGTGACAGCGACAGCATCCCCAGCAAACCATTGAGAGGGGTGCGGATTTCGTGGCTCATGTTGGCGAGAAAGGCCGAGCGTGCCTGGGCCATGTCCAGCGCCGTGCGTTTGGCTTGCTCCAATTCGCGGTTGGAGTCGAGCAAGCGGCTGTTAGCTGCTTCTAATTGCTCGGTGCGCGCCGAGACCATGTCCTCCAATTCGGCGAGGTAGCGGGTCAAGCGGTCTTCAGCGTGCTGTCGCTGTTCGATTTCGCTGGCGATGCTGGCTAATTGGCGATTGGTTACATCGACCAAAACGCCGATCTCATCGCGTTCATGATTGGGTGGGTAGGGCAGTTTGGCGTGGCTGGGGCTGCGCAGATCTCGCTCGCTTAGCGCGCGAATAAAGCCCGTCAGCGGCTTGGTCAGCATGAAATAGAACAGCACCAGCAGGATTAGTGACAGCAGCAGACTACGGGCAAACCCAGTGAGCAGGGTGAGTAGCGAACGGCGCAGAAAGTGGCTGCCAAACGCAAAAGTATCCACCTCCAGGCTGAGCAGGCCGAGGGCTTCATTGGGCGAGTGGCTGACGAATAGAGCGGTTTCGAAGTGTCGGCGCTGGCCGAATATAAAATCGCTCAGTACCCGGTAACGGCTTTGCATCGCCGGCCGGCTGACGCTAGCGAGGGTGAGCTGATTGTTGTCGATGATTTGCGCGCTGATCACGGCAGGCGAACGGAGTAGGCCCAGTACCAGTTCTTGCGCCAATTCTGCGTCGATGTTGTAAGCGATACGCGCAGCCGGGTTGTGGCTAATTTCCATCAGCGCTCGAATCTCGCGGTTGATGGAGGCATCTTCGCTGGCATAATCGATGCCCACTTGAATCAAGCTGAGTGCCGTGCCGAGGATAAAGGCTACCAACACAGTCAAGCCGGCCTGTTTGAATGACAGGCGTTGGGTTAGCGCTATATCCATATGGGCTAGTTGTTCTCGTGTTGGCTCGCCTGCCAAGCATAGCCCATCTGTTTTGTTGGGCGGCAGTGTCTAAATGATGTGAAAACCCTGGAGTGTGTTGTGGATTCGCGTTTAAGTGATTTTTTGTTGCGTGCCGAGGGTGTGCTGGCGCGGCTGGAGCCTTTATTGCCTGTGCCGCGCCCGGTTATCGACTGGCAGCATCATCTTGCTGCGCGCTGGCAGCGTGAGGGCCGCAGCGGCTTTCTGGCTCCGCTCAAGGTCAGTCTGGATGTAAGTCTGGATGATTTGATCGGAGTGGATCGCCAGCGTGCTCAGTTGGCGCGTAATACCCAGCAATTTATCCAAGGTCTGCCGGCCAACCATGCGTTGCTTTGGGGCGCGCGCGGTACTGGGAAATCGTCACTGGTGCGCGCATTGCTGGCTGAGCATGCAGCAGCCGGGCTGCGTTTGATTGAAGTCGAGCGTGATCATTTGGCCGATCTGCCGCGCATCGTTGAGTTGTTGAGCGAGCAGCCGCAGCGCTTTGTGCTGTTTTGCGATGACCTGTCATTCGACGCCGGTGAGGGCGATTACCGCATGCTGAAAACCGTGCTCGATGGTTCGATGGAGCGTGCGCCGGACAATGTGCTGTTATACGCCACCTCCAATCGGCGTCATTTGTTGTCAGAAAAGCAGAGCGACAATGAAAATTGGCAACGGGTAGACGGCGAATTGCACCCCAATGAGGCAGTTGAAGACAAGATCGCGTTGTCTGATCGTTTTGGCTTGTGGCTATCGTTTTACCCGTTTACTCAGGAACACTTTCTTGAGGTGGTAAAGCACTGGGTGGCTGTGCACGCTGCGCAAGCTGGCCTAGTGTGGGCGTGGCATGACGAGTTGGAAAAAGCGGCGATACGCTGGGCCTTGGGCCGCGGGAATCGCAATGGCCGCTGCGCCTACCAGTTCGCTCGTGACTGGGTTGGCCTGCAATTATTGAGTAAAGCGGATGATTGATTTGCAGCAGAGCGGGCAAGGGCTCGATGGCTACCCGTTGCTAACGGCGCAGTTACAGGCATTGCTGAGCGATGAGCGCGATTTTATTGCCAATGCGGCGCAGTTTTCTGCGTTTCTGTTTCAACAACTCAGTGATCTGAACTGGGCTGGCTTCTACCTGGCACGGCGTGAAGAGCTGGTGCTTGGCCCTTTTCAGGGCAAGGTGGCATGCGTGCGCATTCCCTTCGGTCGTGGCGTCTGTGGTATGGCAGCGGCCACTGGGCAAACCCAGCGGGTTGAGGATGTGCATGCCTTTGCCGGGCATATCGCTTGCGACAGTGCTTCGAATAGCGAGCTGGTGGTGCCGTTGTTCAAGGAGGGACGCTTGATTGGCGTCCTGGACCTGGACAGTCCTTTACAGGCGCGTTTCAGTGCGGCGGATCAGGCTGGTGTAGAGCGTTTGGTCGAGGTGTTTGTGCAGCTGACAGACTGTTAAGTCGTCGGCAAAGCCCACTACAAAAAGCCCAGCAAACGCTGGGCTTTTTGTTGAGTGGCCGCCGCTCGCTTAGGCGTTAGCAGCCATCTTAGCGAGCATTTTCTGTTCGCCCGGCAGAACCGCTTGTACCGATGTGCGTGCCACCGTACGCGCATAGTGAGCACTCAGGTTAGGCCAGCGCTGCGCATTCAGTTGCTCATCGCCATGCTGCATATTGATCAGTTGGCAGGTGAGGGCCAGATCAGCCAGGGTCAAGCTATTGCCAACCAAGTACTCGGCCGTACCGAGGGTTTTCTCCAGATAATCGAAGTGCGCGGGCAGCTTTTCATGCAAGGCTTTCTGCACAGCGGCTTCGTCGCAGCTCTGGCCCATTCTTGGCTTGAGTGCGCGGTTACGGAACACCGTGAAGGTGCATAGCGGGGCCAACTCATAATCGGCATATTTTTCCAGCCAGCGCACCTGGGCCCGCTGTTCGGCGTTCTCCCCGAGCAGGCTGGGGAGCTCGGCGTGCTTATCATCGAGGTACTGACATATCACGCTGGAGTCGGCGAGGCGCAGGTCGCCGTCTTTGAGCGCTGGAATACGTCCCAGTGGATTGAGATCGCGGTACCACTCCGGCTGACCGAACGGCAGGATGATTTCCAGTTGGTAATCCAGCGCTTTTTCCGCGAGAAACAGACGAACTTTACGGACGAAAGGCGACAGGGGTGCGCCGTAGACAGTCAGGCTCATGCTTAGCACTCGTTGGCAGGGCGGTTGCGCGCAAGATGCGCGCAGGAGGGGTTAGTCGTAGATGTTCTTTTTCTTCCATTCGCTATCGCCACCCAATGACTCAAGGCCTGCATCCAGTTCGCTGGGTTGGTCGGGGGTAGGCTTGCCGCTTTCCAGCACCATGGCATTAGCGCGCGCGAGCTGCGCTTCGAATTTTTTCAGGGCGTTCTGGTGAGTGGCTGGGTCAGGTTGCTTACGCAGATACTGCACGCCGCGCTCGAACGCTAAACGCGCTTGGCCGGGCTGATTCTGTTGGAGCGCTTGCTGGCCTAAATTGCCAAAAAACTCGATATGCACTTGGGTCAGCATATTCCGTACTTCTTTTAGCCAATGCTTGGCTTCGTTGGCGGGAACGATGCCTTCTTTGGCGCAGCGAGTCAGCTGGCCATGCAGATTCTCCAATTGGAAGCGCACTTCCTTGGCTTTTGCTTCATTCAGGATGGGCTGCGGTGGGTTGTTGACTGGGATGGACTCGCCCTGAGCGATTAGCTTGCGCAATTCTTCAATGCGCGCTTTGAGGGCATTATTGCTTTTATCAAAAGGCAACATGCGCTGACTGAAGTGCAGTTGTAGGCCGCTTAGCAGAAGTTTTAGGGCGGGTGTCATCAATTGCCCGGGGAGGGCTTCGGCAAGATCAGTGCAGCGACGCAGACGATCATTGAGATCGGCTTTGATGCGCGCCTTCTCCAGTTTGTTGTTCTCGACCATATGATTGATATAGGCAATGGCGATCAATGCGACGATGCCAGAAGCAATCAATATGGTAATCACGAGTGGGGACATGGGTGGAGCCTCTCGATCACCGGTTTTTCGTCCGAGTGTAGTGCCTTAGCCGGGAGGCTGATAGAGCTGCCTCACATTCGGTGTTGAAGTCTTTGATTTATAAAATTTTTTACACAATGGTTGACGAGCCTATCAAGGCTCCATAGAATGCGCGCCACTTCGTAGCGCAATGCCTTAGGGCGGAACGTGTAGAAGCCGGATAGAAGTTTTAGCTTCCGGGCTGCGTCCCCTTCGTCTAGTGGCCTAGGACACCGCCCTTTCACGGCGGTAACAGGGGTTCGAGTCCCCTAGGGGACGCCACTTCTTTAAGAAGTGCGTTGGTTTTAAAGCGGGAATAGCTCAGTTGGTAGAGCACGACCTTGCCAAGGTCGGGGTCGCGAGTTCGAGTCTCGTTTCCCGCTCCAAATTAAGAAAGTCTGTTTCGACAGGTTTTCAACAAGTTCCAAAGGTCCCCTTCGTCTAGTGGCCTAGGACACCGCCCTTTCACGGCGGTAACAGGGGTTCGAGTCCCCTAGGGGACGCCATTTTTAGTACCAAGTTACATTGCGGGAATAGCTCAGTTGGTAGAGCACGACCTTGCCAAGGTCGGGGTCGCGAGTTCGAGTCTCGTTTCCCGCTCCAAACAAACAAAACGCCGCTCATTGAGCGGCGTTTTTGTATCTGTCATTTTTATATGTATAAAAAAGCCCGCCGGTGATGCCGTGCGGGCTTTTGTGTGTCTGAGTCTGGATGGCCGCCTAGTGCGTGCTGCCCTGGGCGGGCATGGCCAGCAGCTGTTTTTCCTGGTTCCAGTCGAATGGTTCGTCGTTTTCCAGGGCGTAGAAGCGACGTTCTTCGAGGGCCTGATACATTTCGATTTCGTCATCCGGCATAAAGTGCAGGCAGTCGCCACCGAAGAACCACAGCAGATCGCGTGGCACCAAGTGGGCAATCTGCGGGTAGCGCTGGAAAATCTGGCTGATCAGGTCTTGGCCCAGGTAGAGGCTGGCTTCCGGGTCGCTCGGCAAGTCAGCGAGCAATTCGTCGTAGCGCTCCAGGTACATGGCGTGGCTGTCATCGAGAATCTGCTCGGCTTCGCCCAAGGCCACCAGGATGGTGCGCAAGTGCTGGAGCAGTGCGAGGTGGTGGTCGATGTGAACGTTAGCCATGGGTCAATCCTGTAGGTAAAGCGGGCGGCGCAGTATAAAGCCGGCGTTGCCCGCTGTCCCGTTTGCCTAACGCACCTTGCCGGGACTGAGGGTTAGCTCCTCTTTGGCGAAGTCATCCACATCAATTACTACTCGGCGCGCTGCTTCGGCCTGATGCAGGCTCTGTGCTTCATCGGCGCTAAGCACACCAGCGGCCAGCGCAGCATCAATCAAGCTCTGTCCTGGCTGCTCTTGCACCTGACCGGCCTTAACGGCTTTGTGCAGTTTTTTCTGCAGGCTGTGTGCATCTTGCAGTTGGTTCATCGCGTATTGCAGAGCCCCCACCGCGTCCTGCTCGGCTTGTGGGCGATAGCAGCCTTCGAGCAGTTCCTCTAGGGCGGGGTCGCCGCTGTTACGGCCGATAATGGCGGCCACTTGTGCGTCGAGTTCATCGCTTGGACCTTTATGGCGGCGACCCAGCGGCAAGACCAGAACGCGCAAGGCGCAGCCGAGCAGCTTGCTGGGGAAGTTGCTGAGCAGCTCTTCCAGCGCTTGTTCGGCTTTGCACAGGCTTTCTTCCATGGCCCAACACAGCATGGGCTGGGAATGTTCCGGGTAACCGAGGTCGTGATAACGCTTGAGTGCTGCCGATGCCAGATACAGGTGGCTGAGCACATCGCCCAGTCGCGCAGACAAGCGCTCACGGCGTTTTAGCTCGCCACCCAAAATCATCATGCTGGTGTCTGCCAGCAGAGCAAACGAGGCGGCTAGGCGATTGAGTGCGCGGAAGTAAGGGCGGCTGATACGGTCGCCCGGCACTTGGCTAAATACCCCGAACCCAAGGCTGAGCAACAGGCTGCTGGCGGCATTGCTGACGGCAAAGCCGATGTGTTGCAGTAGCAGCTCGTCGAACTCTTTGAGCGCCTGATCCTGATCCTCATGGTTGGCCAGGGCCATTTCTTTAAGCACGTAGGGATGGCAACGAATCGCACCCTGACCAAAGATCATCAGATTGCGTGAAAGGATATTGGCTCCCTCCACGGTGATGAAAATTGGGGCGCCTTGCCAGGAGCGCGCCAGGTAGTTGTTCGGGCCCATGATGATGCCCTTGCCGCCGTGCACATCCATGGCGTGGCTGATGCACTCACGGCCGCGTTCGGTCAGGTGGTACTTGAGGATGGCCGAAAGGACTGAGGGTTTTTCCCCCAGATCCACTGCGTTGGCGGTGAGGATCCGGGCGCTGTCCATCAACCAGGCGTTGCCGCCGATCCGCGCCAGAGCCTCTTGAATGCCTTCAAAGGCCGAGAGCGGTACGTTGAATTGCTCACGAATCTGGCTGTACTGGCCGGTGGTCAGGCTGGTGAATTTGGCAGCACCAGTGCCGACTGCTGGGAGCGAGATGGAGCGGCCCACGGACAGGCAGTTCATCAGCATCATCCAACCCTTACCGAGCATCTCCTGGCCGCCGATCAGGTATTCCAGCGGGATAAACACATCCTTGCCGGCGTTAGGGCCGTTCATAAAGGCCGCGCCAAGTGGCAGGTGACGGCGTCCGATTTCCACGCCCGGCGTTTCGGTAGGCACCAGGGCCAAACTAATACCTAGATCTTCCTCTTCACCTAACAGGTGCTCGGGATCGTAAGCCTTAAATGCCAGGCCGAGCAGGGTCGCGACCGGGCCGAGGGTGATGTAGCGTTTTTCCCAATTCAGGCGCAGGCCGATGACTTCCTCACCTTGCCATTGGCCTTTGCAGATGATCCCGCTGTCCGGCATGGCGCCGGCGTCGGAGCCTGCCAATGGGCCGGTGAGGGCGAAGCAGGGGATATCGTCACCACGGGCCAGGCGCGGTAGGTAATGATCACGCTGCGCCTCGGTGCCGTAGTGCAGCAGCAGTTCGGCAGGGCCCAAAGAGTTGGGCACCATCACGGTCGAGGCGAGATCGCCGGAACGGGTCGCTAGCTTCATCGCCACTTGGGAGTGGGCGTAGGCGGAAAAGCCCTTGCCGCCATACTGCTTGGGAATGATTAGCGCGAAGAAACCGTGCTCCTTGATATGTGCCCAGGCCTCGGCAGGAAGGTCCATCTGCTGGCCGATCTGCCAGTCACTGACCATGGCGCAGAGTGCTTCTGTCGGGCCATCGATAAACGCTTGTTCCTCCTCAGTGAGTTGCGCTTTGGGGTAGGCGAGTAGGGTGTCCCAGTCAGGCCGCCCGCTAAACAGCTCACCATCCCACCACACCGTACCCGCTTCAATAGCATCGCGTTCGGTGGCTGACATCGGCGGCAATACACGTTTGAACCAGGTAAACAATGGCGAGGTGAAGAGGCTGCGGCGTTGCTGCGGCAGTAACAAAGGTAAAGCCACGGCCAGCAGTACCAGCCACAACAGGCCCATCAGCCAAACCGGGGCATGGCTGAACACACCCATCAGAAGCAGAAAACCAGCCACTATGCCCAAGGCGGGAAGTGGGGGCGTACGCCGATGGGCGAGAAAGGCCGTGCCGAATAGCAAGGCGAGTAACCAGAGAGCGAGCATGCAGAATCCTCCGTGATGACAATGTGTTTGACGCACCATCATGAGCGTAGTCGCCTTAGATGGCGACAAGAGCGGTGAGCTTGGCCGAATCGTCGTGACATTGGCCGGACTCGCGTCGTTAGACTGGTTTCTCAGCCACGGAGAAACCCTAATGCCTGAATACCTTGAGCCCGGCCGCTTCATCGATAGTGACCACCCAGCGCTGGTGGAGTTCGCAGAAAAATTTCGCGGGGCCAGCCGCGACCCGCGTGAGCAGGCCGTCAATCTGTATTACGCGGTACGTGATGAGATTCGTTACAACCCCTACGTCTTCAGCCGCGATGTCGAGACCTTGAAGGCCAGTCACGCACTTCAGGCGGGGGAAAGTTACTGTGTGCCCAAAGCTAATTTGCTGGCGGCCTGCGCCCGGCATTGCGGCATTCCCTCGCGGATTGGCCTGGCCGATGTGCGTAATCACCTGGCCACACCGCGTTTGCTGGAATTGCTGCGCAGTGAGGTGTTTGCCATGCATGGTTATACCGAGCTGTACTTGGAGGGGCGCTGGGTCAAAGCTACGCCGGCGTTTAATTTGGCCCTGTGTCAGCTGCTCAAGGTTACGCCGCTGGAGTTCGATGGTATTCACGACAGCGTATTCCAGCCCTATAACGAGCAAGGCCAACGGCATATGGAGTATGTGCGCGAACATGGTCACTTTACTGATGTGCCAGTGCCGCTTTTTTTCGGCCATTTACAACAGTGTTACCCGCATTTATTCAGCGACGATGCACCGCCGGTAGTGGGTGATATGCACCGCGAGGCCCAGGGTTAAATCAAGCGGCTCGATAGGCAACATCAATTTCCGTGTCTGTTTTCTTTTGGGTGGGATAGTAGGATGCCAGTCAGAAAATTCTGATTAACCCAGCCGAAGGAGCGCAGGCGATGCTGAAAATTTGGGGGCGCAAGAACTCCAACAATGTGCGCAAGGCATTGTGGTGTGCGCAAGAGGTCGGCGTGCCGTATGAAGCAATCGATGCGGGTGGAGCGTTTGGCGTGGTCAATGAGCCGGCCTACCTCGCGATGAACCCCAATGGCCTGGTGCCGGTCATTGAAGACGACGGCCTGGTGTTGTGGGAATCCAATGCCATCGTTCGCTATCTGGCGGCGCAATACGCTGACGGCGAGTTATATGCCAAAGATCCTAAACAGCGTGCCCAGGCGGATAAATGGATGGACTGGACTACATCCACGCTGGCCACACCGTTTCGCGATCTATTTTTGGGCACTCTGCGTACCCCGCCTGAGCAACGCAATCATGCCGTCATTGCGGCCGCACTCACGCGCTGTGGCGAGTTGCTGGAAGCGGCAGATCAAGCGTTAGCCACGCAACCCTATCTCTCGGGCGCCAGCTTCGGCATGGGCGATATTCCGCTAGGTTGCTTTATCTACGCGTGGTTTGAGATGCCCATTGAGCGGCCACCGCTGCCTCATCTGCAGGCTTGGTACACACGTTTGCAGGAGCGCCCGGCCTATCGGACGTCTGTGATGACGGCGCTGACCTAGGCGGCTCAAAGCAGGGCAGTGACTGAGAAAAACCTCTAGCCAGCTAACGTTCTGGCGCTAGACTTGGCCACTGTTCTTGCCGAGTGGGTCAGACATTCAATCCTTTCATTTTTTCGGTGTGTGTATTTCTTATGAGTACTGCTCTGTCCATTCGCCAGTTGACCAAGACTTACGGCAACGGCTTCCAGGCACTTCACGGCATTGATCTGGATGTAGCTGAAGGCGACTTTTATGCCTTGCTCGGCCCTAACGGTGCCGGTAAGTCCACCACCATTGGCATTCTTTCGACCTTGGTGACCAAAAGCAGCGGCACAGTCAATGTGTTCGGCCATGACCTCGACAAGCAACCCTCGGCGCTTAAGCGCTGCCTGGGTGTGGTGCCGCAGGAGTTCAACTTCAACCAGTTCGAGAAGGCCTTCGACATCGTCGTGACCCAGGCCGGCTATTACGGCATCCCTGCCAAAATTGCCAAGGAACGCGCCGAGCAATACCTCAATCAGCTTGGTCTGTGGGGTAAGCATGACGTGCCGTCCCGTGAGCTTTCCGGCGGTATGAAGCGTCGTCTGATGATCGCCCGTGCCTTGGTGCATCAACCGCGCTTGTTGATTCTCGATGAGCCGACTGCCGGGGTGGATATCGAACTGCGCCGTTCGATGTGGAGCTTTCTTACCGAACTGAACCAGCAAGGCATCACCATTATTCTGACTACCCATTACCTGGAAGAGGCCGAGCAGCTGTGCCGCAATATCGGCATCATCGACCACGGGCGGATTGTCCAGAATACCAGCATGAAAGACTTGCTGAAGACGCTGCACGTGGAGACTTTCCTGCTCGACTTGAAAGAGTCGCTGCTGGTACCGCCGCAGCTAGTGGGCTATCCGTCGCAACTGCTGGATCACCACACCCTTGAGGTGCAAGTGGACAAAGCTCAGGGCGTTACCGAGTTGTTCCGCCAGTTAGCCCTGCAAAATATTGAGGTGCTCAGCTTGCGCAATAAAACCAATCGCCTGGAGGAGTTATTTGTGTCTCTGGTAGAGAAGAACCTGGCGGGGGGCGCGGCATGAGCACGACCTATCTGAACTCAGAACTGGCCGCCAATATGGTGGCGCTGCGCACCATCGTTTACCGCGAAATTCGCCGTTTCACCCGTATCTGGCCGCAGACCTTGCTGCCGCCAGCGATCACCATGGTTCTGTACTTCGTGATCTTCGGCAACCTGATTGGCCGGCAGATTGGCGACATGGCGGGCTTCACCTATATGGAGTACATCGTGCCGGGGCTGATCATGATGTCGGTGATCACCAACTCCTACGGCAACGTGGTGTCGAGCTTCTTCGGCAGCAAGTTCCAGCGCTCCATTGAGGAGCTGATGGTCTCGCCGGTGTCGCCGCATATCATTCTTACCGGCTATGTGGTGGGTGGCGTGCTGCGGGGTTTGGCGGTGGGCTTTATCGTTACCTTATTGTCGCTGTTCTTCACCAAGTTGCAGGTGCATCACCTGGGTATCACCGTGCTGGTGGTGTTGCTGACAGCGACCATCTTCTCCCTTGGCGGTTTTATCAACGCCGTGTTTGCGCGCAACTTTGACGATATTTCGATTATTCCAACCTTTGTACTGACGCCGCTGACTTACCTGGGCGGGGTGTTCTACTCCATTACCCTGCTGCCGCCATTCTGGCAGACGGTATCGCTGGCCAACCCGGTGTTGCACATGGTCAACGCTTTCCGTTACGGCATTCTTGGGGTGTCGGATATCCGTATCGGGGTGGCGATCAGTTTTATGCTGGTGGCCACCGCGGTGCTCTACGGCGTGTGTATCCGCCTGTTGGTTAGCGGCCGGGGTATGCGCCAGTAGCAAGGCGCAGGCCCTAATATGGGGAAACATTTTTAACGGCTGATCAATGCGGCTCGACGTTAGACTCGGCCTCTACAAACACTAGGGGTTGTATATGTTCGTCCGTGCACCTGCTTTGCTCGTCGCTTTTGCTCTGCTGTGTTCCCTTAGCAGTATCCAGGCGTATGCCAATGAAGGGCCACTGGTTGAAGTGGTCAAGGTTGAGCGAAATCTGGTGCGCGACGAGCTGGTGACCTTCGGTTCGCTGCGCCCGGACGAATCAGTGATGATTCGCCCGGAAATCGCCGGTCGGATCGCGCAGCTGCATTTTCGTGAAGGCCAGCGCATTGAGGCCGGCGCGTTGCTGGTGAGCCTGGATGATTCGATTGCCCGGGCCGAACTGGCTCAAGCGCAGGCCAACCTCAACCTGGCAGAAAACAACTTCAACCGCGCACAGATGCTGTTCAAGCGCGGAGCCAGTAATGCCCAAGCGCTGGATGAAGCCAATGCCCAGCAGCAGGCTTCACGGGCTAGTCTGGCGTTGTCGCAGGCACGCCTGGATAAAACCCGCATTCTGGCGCCGTACGACGGCGTGCTGGGCCTGCGTCAGGTTAGCCCTGGCGATTACCTCAGCGAAGGCCAGGACATTGTCAATCTAGAGGTGCTTGATCCGCTCAAGGTGGACTTTCGCATTCCGCAAAAAGCCGTGAGCCAGATCCGCCTCAAGCAGGTTATCGAAATTAGTTTGGATGCTTATCCCGGTGAGCGTTTTACCGGCGAGATCTTTGCCATCAATCCGCGCCTGGATGAAGCCGGGCGCAGCCAGGCGATTCGCGCCCACATCAGCAACCGCGATGGCCGCCTGAGCCCAGGGCAATTCGTGCGGGTGTCGGTGATTCTCGCCGAACGACCCAACGCCTTGGTGATCCCAGAAGAGGCCATCATGCCAGTGGGCGAGCAACTGCTGGTTAACCTGGTGGTCGAGGGTAAGGTCGAGTTGCGCGAGGTCAAACTGGGTAAGCGCCTGGCGGGCAAAGTCGAGGTGCTGGAAGGCTTGCAGGGTGATGAAACCTTGATTAGCGCCGGTTGGCAGAAAGTCCGTGCCGGCGCGTCGGTACGCACCAAGGTGGTGGAGCAAGCGCCATGACCCTGTCGGACATCTGCATCCGCCGGCCGGTGTTTGCCACTGTACTGTCGTTGATTGTGGTGCTGCTCGGCTTGATGGCTTATGACCGCCTGGCCGTGCGTGAATACCCCAATATCGACGTACCGATTGTTACGGTTAACGTCACCTATCCCGGTGCCAGCCCGGAAATCATGGAGTCCCAAGTTGCTCAGCCGATCGAGGACGTGTTGTCGGGTATTGAGGGGCTGGATTTTGTCAGCTCCATCAGCCGCTCGGAAAACACCCAGATCACCGCGCAGTTTCGTCTGGGCAGCAACTCCGATGAAGCGGCGAACGATGTGCGCGACCGCTTGGGGCGCGTGCGCGGTTTGCTCCCGGATGAAATCGCCGAGCCTATCGTGCAGAAGGTTGAAGCCGACGCTCAACCGGTAATCTGGCTGGCGTTCTACAGCGAGCGCTACAGTGCCATGGAAATCACCGACGTGCTGGAGCGGGTGATCAAGGATCGCTTACAGACCATCCCCGGCGTCTCCGAAGTGCAGATTCGCGGGGCCCGCACCTTCGCCATGCGCATCTGGTTGGATCCGGAGAAGCTCGCCGCGCACAACCTCACCGTGCAGGACGTGGAAGACGCCCTGCGCCGGCAGAACGTGGAAATTCCGGCTGGACGTATCGAGTCGCAGCAACGTGAATTTACCGTGCTGTCGGAAACCGATATGAACACCCCGGAGCAGTTCAATCAGCTGATTCTGGATGACTCGCGCGGTTACCTGTTGCGCCTGGCTGATGTTGGGCATGCCGAAATCGGCGCTGCGGACGAGCGCAGTATCGTCCGTTACAAGGGCCAGCCAGCCGTGTCGATGGGCATGATCAAGCAAGCCACCGCCAACCCGCTGGATATTTCTGATGGCCTGGCTGCAGCCATGCCCGATGTGCGTGCCTTGTTGCCGCAAGGGATGCTGATGGCGGTGGCCAACGACAACTCGCTGTTTATTCGCGAGTCGATCGACAACGTGTTTATTACCATCTGGGAAGCGGTGGGGCTGGTCATCCTGATCATCTTTATCTTCCTGCGTTCGTTGCGCGCCACCCTCATTCCGCTGGTGACCATTCCGGTGTCGCTGATCGGTGCGTTTGCCTTGATGAGCCTGATGGGTTTCACCATCAATACCCTGACGCTGTTGGCGATGGTGCTGGCTATCGGCCTGGTGGTGGATGATGCCATCGTTATGCTGGAGAACATCCACCGACATATCGAGGAGGGCATGCAGCCGCTGCAGGCTGCGCTCAAGGGCAGTCGCGAGATCGCCTTTGCGGTGATCGCCATGACCCTGACCCTGGCCGCGGTATTCGCCCCCATCGGCTTTATGCAGGGCACCACCGGCAAGCTGTTTACCGAGTTCGCCTGGACCCTGGCCGGCGCGGTGCTGGTGTCCGGTTTTGTCGCCCTGACCCTCACTCCGATGATGTGCGCGCTGTTGCTCAAACCGCATCAGGCCGGCGAACGGCATAATCGCCTGTACAACCTGATCGAAGACTTTCTCAACGGTCTGACCTATCGCTATAAACACCTGCTGGCCAAGGCGCTGAGTGCCTGGGTGTTGGTGGTGGGTGTGCTGCTGTTGACTGTGGTGGCCTGCATACTGCTGTTTTCCGGGCTGAAGTCCGAGCTGGCGCCAACCGAGGACACCGGCACCATTATCGGCGTGTTCAACGGCCCGGATGGCGCCACCATTGGCTACACCGGGCGTTATGCCCGCGAGATCGAAGCGGCTTACGCCAGCATCGCGGAGACCAACCGTTATATGGTCATCGCCGGCTTCCCGACTGTGGCTCAGGGTATTTCCTTTATGAAGCTGGAAGATTGGGCCGACCGTTCACGCAGTCAGTTCGAGATTCGCAACGAGCTGTTGCCCAAACTGCAGGATATCGCCGGGGTACGGGCCTTCCCGGTCAATCGGCCGCCGTTGGGGCAGAGCGCGCGTAATCAACCGGTGAATTTCGTGATTCGCTCGTCCATGGAGTACAGCGAGCTGCAAGGCTATGTCGATGAACTGCTCAGTGCGTTGCGTGATTATCCGGGGCTGGAAAGCCTGGACAGCGATCTGAAACTCAACGCGCCGCAGCTCAAGGTCGCGGTTAATCGCGAGCAGGCCGTAAGCGTCGGTACCGATGTGGCGACCATCGGCCGCAGCCTGGAAAGCCTGTTCGGCAGCCGCCAGGTGACGCGCTTCAAACAGAATGGCGAACAGTACGACGTGCTGGTGCAGTTGCAAGGCGTGGATCGCAGCAGCCCCGATGACCTCAACCGGGTCTATGTGCGCGGCCGCGATGACAGCATGGTGCAGCTGTCCAACCTGATCGAGGTCCGCGAGACCGTGGCGCCGCGTGAGCTCAACCACTTCAACCAACTACGTGCGGTAACGGTGAGTGCCAATGTTGGCAGCGGCTACACCCTCGGCGAGGCCCTGGCGCATCTGGAAAGGACAGCGCGCACGGTGTTCCCGGCCGAGACCCAGTACGACTACACCGGTACGTCGCGAGACTTCAAAGAGTCGAGTGCCGGTATCGCGCTGATCTTTGCCTTGGCTCTGGCGTTTATCTTCCTGGTGCTGGCGGCGCAATTCGAGAGCTTTACCGACCCGCTGATCATCCTCTTCAGCGTGCCGTTGTCGATGGCCGGCGCCTTGCTGGCGCTGACCCTGTTCGGCGGCACGCTGAATATCTACTCGCAGATCGGTCTGGTGACGCTGATTGGTTTGATCACTAAACACGGCATCTTGATCGTCGAGTTCGCCAACGTGCTGCTGCGTCAGGGCCATGAGTTGCGTGGTGCGGTGATTGAGGCGTCGGTGCAGCGTTTACGCCCCATCTTGATGACCACCGGAGCGATGGTGCTGGGCTCGCTGCCGTTGGCAATTGCCACCGGCGCTGGCGCGGAAAGCCGTCAGCAGATCGGTATGGTGATAGTCGGCGGCCTGTTGGTCGGCACCTTCTTCACCCTGTTCGTCATCCCGACCCTGTATATGCTGCTGCGCCGCTGGCGCCCAATCAAACAGCTGAATGAGGATGTGGCGGTTGCGTAGCGTGGAGCGAGCGGCACGTTGATTTAATCAACGCGCTATCATTGGTTTTTTTGCCGCTAAACCACTCTGCGCATATCTACAGCTGGGGCGTGTCATGTACCAACTCGACGATCTTCTGCACCTGATGGCCCGGCTGCGTGACCCGCAGTACGGATGCCCGTGGGACCTTAAACAGAACTACGCGACGATCGTGCCGCACACGATTGAGGAGGCATACGAAGTCGCCGATGCCATTGAGCGAGGCGACTTCGATCACCTGCCTGGCGAGCTGGGCGATTTACTGTTTCAGGTGGTGTATTACAGCCAGCTGGCGCGCGAGGAAGGGCGCTTCGAATTTGCCCAGGTGGTCGATGGCATTACCACCAAGTTGATTCGTCGTCATCCTCATGTGTTCCCCGATGGTGATCTGTATGGCGCAGTGGATGTGCCCAAGCTCGATGAAGCCGCCGTCAAGCAGCGCTGGGAGGCGATCAAGGCCGAGGAGCGTGCCGAACACGCGGCGGCTCCTGAACAGTTGTCGCTGCTCGATGATGTGCCCAACGCTTTGCCATCGCTAAGCCGGGCGATCAAGTTGCAAAAGCGCGCCGCTCAAGTCGGTTTCGACTGGCCTGAAGCGCTGCCGGTCGTCGATAAAGTGCGTGAAGAGCTGGATGAAGTGCTCGAAGCTATGAGCGAAAACGATCCAGAGGCGATTCAGGAGGAGATCGGCGACCTGTTGTTTGTGGTCAGCAACTTGGCCCGTCACTTGAAAGTTGACCCTGAAACGGCGCTGCGCGCAGCGAATGGCAAGTTCGAACGGCGCTTCCGTTTTATCGAACAGGCCTTGCGTGAGCAGGGGCGAGCTATGCAAGATTGCGCCTTGGAAGAGCTGGATGCGCTGTGGGGCGAAGCCAAGAAGCTGGAAAAGCTGACTCCCAGCTGCTGAGCCCGTAGGGTGGATGACGCTCTCTTCATCCACCGCTGCCAGGGACACGGTGGATGGGTTAAGCGTCATCCACCCTACGAATAACGCGTTACGATTACGCTGGGTACGCCCACTCAATATTGATGGTTGGAAAGGTAGGTTATGGCTCTCTCACTACGCGATCAGCTGCTCAAAGCCGGCTTGGTCAATGAAAAGCAGGCCAAGCAGGTCGGCAAGGAAAAGCAGAAACAGCAACGTTTGGAGCAAAAAGGCCACGTTGAGAAGGACGAGTCGCAGAAACTGGCCGCGCAGCAGGCCATGGCTGAAAAGGCCGCGCGCGACCAGGAGCTTAACCGCCAGCAGCAAGAAAAGGTCGAGCAAAAGGCGCGTGCTGCCCAGGTCAAACAACTGATCGAGGTTTCGCGCCTGCCCAAGCTGACCACCGAGGATTACTACAATTTCGTTGACGACAAAAAAGTTAAGCGTCTGTCAGTGAACACCCTGGTGCGCAATAAGCTCAGCAGTGGTTCGTTGGCGATCGTGCGTCACGGTGGTGGCTATGAAGTGATCCCGCGTGAAGCCGCGCTGAAGATTCAAGAGCGTGACCCGCAGCGCGTGGTCTTGCTCAATACGCCGACCGAAGCGCCGGATGCCGATGATCCGTACGCGGCCTACCAGGTGCCGGATGACTTGATGTGGTAACCGCCGCCGCGTGCTGCCCAGTTCTACATTAACCAGGCATCATTGTTCGTGGCGCCCTGAAGTTTGGCCGTAAAGGATTACAGCCCATAAAAAAGCCGAGCATTTAGCTCGGCTTTTTTATGCAGTGCTGCTCAGTCCTGGCGGCCTGCGACGGTCTTGCCGTCGACGCTGCCTTCCTTGAGCATGATTTGGTATTCCTTGCCGTCTTTCTCGACTTGATGCAGACGGACCAGCAGGTAATTCCAGTCTTTGGCGAACCAGAGAATGGTTTTACGGCTGCTTTGCGTCGGGTCACGTACGCGCTCGACCTTGATCGCATCAATCAAGCCCGCTTTGGTGCGTACCACTTCTTCACCGAGTACACGGAAGTCATAGGTTTCGACTTCGTCGCCGTCGACGACTTGGTAACTCATGCTCTTGGTGCCCGCAGCCACGTCGTATTGCAGAGCCAGTTGGTAGGTCGATTTGTCCAGCAAGCCGCGATTCAGTGGCAGACGCACGGGTGTGCCACGGTCGCTGCCGATGACTTGCTTGGCGTCCCAGTCGAAGTCCTGCTCGATCTTTTTGCTTTTACCCAGGCCGCTGCGTTCGTAGAGGTAGGTTTGCGGCAAAAATACATCGTTATCCACGCGCAGGGTGCTTTGCTCGCTCAGGCTGGCAACCAGCATGGACGCTTCGAAGTTCAGCTGCCAGAGGCCATTGTCGCGCGCTTGTAGGCTGCGTTCGGCGCTGCCACTTACAGGCAGTTGTTTCCAGTCGGCGGTGTAGCTGGCGGAGAAAGGTTTTAGCTCTACGGCCAATGCCGGCAAGCTCAGAAGTGCAAGTGCGAACAATAAGGCGCGACCCATGGTGTCTCCTATTTACGTTCGAATAAGGTGTCCGGTGCTCGGTAACAGTTGTTGGTCCAACATTGCGCCGTTTGCCGTCAGCTGCAATCGGCCTTCGGCAAACCAGTGTACGGCCAGCGGGTAAATCACGTGCTCTTGCTCGTGTACGCGCTGCGCCAGGCTGGTCGGCGAGTCGTTGGACTGTACCGGAACCACTGCTTGTACGACCAATGGTCCGCCATCGAGTTCCTCGCTGACGAAGTGCACGCTGCAACCGTGCTCGCTATCGCCTGCCTCCAGCGCCCGTTGATGGGTGTGCAGGCCTTTGTATTTAGGCAGTAGCGAGGGGTGGATATTCAGCAGGCGGCCAGCGTAGTGCCGGACAAACCCTGGAGTGAGGATACGCATAAAACCGGCCAGCACCACCAGCTGCGGGTCGAAGTCGTCGATGGCTTCGACCAATGCGGCGTCGAAGGCCTCGCGGCCGTCGAACTGTTTGTGGTCGAGTATGCGGGTGGCGATGCCTGCATGCTTCGCGCGTTCCAGGCCATAAGCATCGGCGCGGTTGGAAATCACCGCGCTGATACGTGCCGGATTGCCGTTATGGGCGATGCTGTCGATTAGCGCCTGCAGGTTGCTGCCGGAGCCTGAGATCAGCACCACCACATTGCACTGTGTCGGCATTAATGCTGTTTCAGGTTGTTCAGTACGACCTGTGCAGCACCTTCGGCAGCTTCACCGATCTGGCCGATCACCCATGGCTGCTCGCCAGCAGCGCTCAGGGTTTGCAGGGTGATGTCGACTTGATCCTGCGCCACGCAGATGACCATGCCAACGCCGCAGTTGAGCACGCGGTGCATCTCGTGCTCATCGACGTTGCCTTTTTCCTGAAGCCAGTCGAATACCGCTGGGCGCGTCCAGCTGGCCACGTCGACCACAGCCTGTGCGCCTTTTGGCAGTACGCGTGGGATATTGTCGAGCAAACCGCCACCTGTGATGTGGGCCATGGCTTTAACCGCGCCAGTGTCCTTGATCAGCTTGAGCAGCGGTTTGACGTAGATGCGGGTCGGGGTCATCAGCAGGTCGGCCAGCGGCTTGCCATCAACCTGGGTGGCTTCAATCTCGGTGCCGGAGACTTCGATGATCTTGCGGATCAGCGAGTAGCCATTGGAGTGCGGGCCGGAGGACGGCAGGGCGATCAGCGCATCACCCGCAGCGACCTTGGAACCGTCGATGATTTCAGCTTTCTCTACTACGCCGACGCAGAAACCCGCCAGGTCGTAGTCTTCGCCTTCATACATACCTGGCATTTCAGCGGTTTCACCGCCGACCAGAGAGCAACCTGCCAGCTCGCAACCCGCGCCGATGCCGGTAACCACGGTGGCAGCTACATCAACATTAAGTTTGCCGGTGGCGTAGTAGTCGAGGAAGAACAGCGGTTCGGCGCCGCATACGACCAGGTCGTTAACGCACATGGCGACCAGGTCCTGGCCAATGCTGTCGTGCTTGTTCAGGTTCAGCGCCAGGCGCAGCTTGGTGCCCACGCCGTCGGTGCCGGAGACCAGCACCGGTTGCTTGTAACCAGCCGGGATCTCGCACAGCGCGCCGAAGCCGCCCAGCCCACCCATGACTTCCGGACGTGCGGTGCGCTTGGCCACGCTTTTGATGCGTTCGACTAGGGCTTCGCCTGCGTCGATATCTACACCTGCGTCCTTGTAGCTAATGGAGGGTTGCTTGCTCATAGATCCAGGCCTTTAAGGGGGAGTTCGGATAGGCACCGTCGCTTATGGCGGCGGTCTGCGAAGGCGCGCGATTTTATCAGGCTTGCCCGGCAGCGGCCACCCGCTAAGGTTGCGGGTCTGCAGGTGGCTGTTTAAGGTAGCCGGGTGTTGCGAATCTGCTCGCTGTTGGCGGTCCGAGGCTGAAAATGGCTTTGGAATGGGTGTTAACAGCCCCTAAACTCCTGAGTGTTAGCCGTTTGCGCTAATCCCGTGTGGCATAGATTGATCGCCACTGTTGTTAAATTTGGCCTGCGCGCCACTTTCCGTCCGTCGAGAATCCATCCATGCGTTTGACCGCTCGCCTGCTTCTTGTCTGTTTGTCGCTGTCCGGCCTACCAGCCTTGGCTGCGCCCGTGAATGGCCTGTACCAAGTCCGCGAAGCGGTTAGCAGTCAGCAGCCGGAAGAGCGCGCTGCTGCATTGAACCGTGCATTGGCGACCTTGGTGCTGCGTTTAACCGGCAGCACTGATGCTGCGCAGAGCCCTGCATTAGCGGCGCTGCGTAAGGACCCGCAGCAAATCGTCAGTCAATATGGTTATGAGGGCGAGACACTGCTGGTCGATTTTGACCCGCTCAGCACCGACCGTAGCCTACGTCAGGCAGGTTTGGCACTGTGGGGCGCAAATCGCCCGAGCATTTTGCTGTGGTGGTTGAGTGATGCCAGCGACGGCACTCGCCTGCTCGGCGATGGTCAAGCCGCTGCTAAATCGGTCAATCAGGCCGCGCAGCATCGCGGTTTGCCGTTGCGTTTACCCTTGGCCGATCTTTCTGAGCAACTGGTGGCCGTGCCCGAAAATCTCACGGCGAATGATCCTGCCGCGTTGCGAGATGCGTCTGAGCGCTACGCCGCTGATGCGTTATTAGCCGTCGTGGCGAGCGAAGCTAACGATCAGTGGCAGGCAGAGTGGCGACTGTGGTTGGGTGATGAGCGTGAACAGGGGACTGTGCAGGGCGCCGATCAGGCCGCGCTGGCGGATGCCATCCTGTTGGCGGTTAATCAGCGTCTGGCGCCACGTTTTACTGTGGCGGCCGGTGCTGCTACTGGCCTGAGCGTGCAAGTGCAGGGCGTCGATCTGGCGCGCTACGCCGAATTGCAGCGCATTCTTGAACCCTTTGCCGCGCAACTGCGCAAGGTTGAGGGCGATACGCTGACCTTTACCGTTAATGCCAATGCCGAACAGTTGCGTGCACAACTGGGGCTGGCGCGGTTGCAGGAGTTGCCGGCAGAAGCTCCGGCAGTTGATGCAGGCCAACCTGTGACACCGCTTTCCAGCGGCACTGAGCCCGTTGCGCCAACAGTGCCGCGTGACGATGTGCTGAGGTTTCGCTGGTAGACTGCAGCCTTTACCCGGTTCATTGACGTGCCGCAGCCTGTTGAGCTGCGGTTTTTCTATGCAGTGAGTGTTACTGGGCTGGTTTTTTCCGGATGAAATGTAGGCATATGGAGGGCAGGGCATGATCGACTCGCATCGTTGGATATGGATAGTCGCCGCGTTGCTGCTGGGCGGCCTGCTGTACCTGTTGGCTCCGATACTCTCGCCATTCCTGATTGGCGTTCTGCTGGCTTATATGGGCGACCCTCTGGTTGATCGCTTAGAGCGCTGGAAGCTGTCTCGGACCTGGGGCGTGGTGGTAGTTTTTGCATTGATTAGCCTGGTTATGGCCATTCTGTTGCTGGTTTTGGTGCCGATGTTGGGCAAGCAGTTGGTGCGTCTGTATGAGCTAGTACCGCAAGTACTCGACTGGATGCAGCACCAGGCGTTGCCCTGGGTTCAGCTCAAGTTTGGTTTAAATGAAGGTTTCTGGCGGTTTGACCAATTGAAGGAAGCGCTGTCCGGTGAGTTGGGAAAAACCACCGATATCGTTGGCATGCTGCTGTCCAAAGTCACCGCTTCGGGCCTGGCGTTGCTGGCCTGGCTGGCCAACCTGCTATTGATTCCAGTGGTGAGCTTCTACCTGATGCGCGATTGGGATCTGATGGTCGCCAAATTGCGTAATCTGCTGCCACGCGGCCGTGAAGGCCTGGTGGTGCAGCTGTTCGGTGAATGCCATGAAGTGCTCGGGGCCTTTCTACGCGGCCAACTGCTGGTGATGTTGGCGCTCGGCGTGATGTATGCCACAGGGCTGATGGCGATAGGCTTGGAGCTTGGCTTGCTGATCGGTGTGTTGGCTGGCTTGGCCAGTATCGTGCCGTACCTTGGCGTCGTAGTGGGTATCGGCGCGGCGCTCACGGCTGGCCTGTTCCAGTTCGGTTTGGACGTCTACCCGCTGCTGGGTATTGCGGCCGTATTTGTCGTGGGGCAGATGCTCGAAGGCATGCTATTGACGCCATTGCTGGTGGGCGACCGCATCGGTCTACACCCAGTTGCGGTGATCTTCGCGATCATGGCCGGCGGCCAACTGTTTGGTTTTACCGGCATCTTGCTGGCCCTTCCGGTGGCTGCGGTTATTATGGTTTTAGTGCGCTATCTGCATGATTTATATAAACTTTCAAATCTTTACTCTGAACCAGCGAGCGCTCCTGTCGAGCCGCCCAATCCCGCATGACACCCATACAGCTGCCTCTAAGTGTGCGTCTGCGCGATGACGCCACTTTCGCGAACTATTACCCTGGCGCGAACCCTGCTGCGTTGGGTTATGTCGAGCGCTTGTGTGAAGCCGACGCCGGCTGGACGGAAAGCCTGATCTATCTATGGGGCGGCGAGGGCGTTGGTCGCAGCCATTTGTTGCAGGCAGCCTGTTTGCGCTTTGAGCAACGTGGTGAGCCGGCGGTTTACCTGCCGCTTGCCGAGGTGGTCGAGTATGGCCCTGCGTTGCTGGACAACCTGGAGCGGTGTGAGCTGGTCTGTCTGGATGACTTGGATGCGGTGGCGGGGCGTAATGACTGGGAAGAGGCGTTGTTCCACCTGTTCAACCGGCTGCGTGACAGCGGCCGGCGCTTGTTATTGGCCGCCAACAGCTCGCCGCGCGAGTTACCGGTGCAACTGGCAGACCTCAAATCACGCCTGACGCTGGCACTGGTGTTTCAGCTGCAGTCACTCTCCGATGAGGACAAGCTGCGTGCCCTGCAACTGCGTGCATCGCGCCGTGGTTTGCACTTGGGTGATGACGTTGGACGGTTTATCCTCACCCGTGGCGAACGCAGCATGAGTGCTCTGTTCGAGCTGCTCGAACGCCTGGATCAGGCGTCGTTGCAAGCTCAGCGCAAGCTGACTATCCCCTTTCTCAAAGAAACCCTGGGCTGGTAAAGCTGGTCGAGCGCGATTAGAGCGTTACATCGGGCTTCACACCTAGATTTCCCCAGCCACCTTACGTTCGTACTGGAAGCGCCAGCGAGTAAACATTAGCGCGGCGCAGAACAGGCTGAAGCTCAGGCCCGCCAATAACCAGCCGTACAGCGCCTTACTCGGGTCGAAGGCTGCCAGTACGCCCTGGATAAAGTACAGGTTGACCACGAAGCAGGCCCAGGCGTGGGCGCGAGCGTTGCCGAGGATCAGCCCTGGCGCCAGCAATAGTAGCGGCGCGAGTTGAGCGACAAGAATCACCCAAAGCAGTTTGCTGGGGACGTTGGCAAACCATAGGTTCCACACCAGCAACAAGGCACCGAGGCCAAAAAAGCTCAGCAGGCTGGCTGCACGGCTCAAGCTCAAGCGTGGTTGTAGCCACTCCAGTGTGGGCAGCGGTTTTGCTGTTTTAGCCACGGGCACTCTCCAATTTTGTTGCTGTGTGCGCCAAGCGTTGACCAAGCGCTCGGCACAGGGCGACTTCATGCTCGTCGAGGGCGCGTTTGCCATCGGCGCTGGCATGATGACTGGCGCCATATGGCGTGCCGCCACCCCGGGTTTCTAGCAGTGCGGCTTCGCTGTAGGGCAGCCCGGTCACCAGCATGCCGTGGTGCAGTAACGGCAGCAGCATCGACAGCAGAGTGGTTTCTTGGCCACCATGTAAACTTGCGGTTGAGGTGAAAACCCCTGCCGGTTTGCCAACCAGCCCACCGGTCAGCCACAGGCCGCTGGTGCCATCGATAAAGTACTTGAGTGGCGCGGCCATATTGCCGAAGCGGGTTGGGCTACCGAGAGCCAAGCCGGCGCAGTTTTTCAGGTCATCCAGGCTGGCGTACAACGCGCCCTCTGCCGGAATGTCCGCAGCAACCGCCTCGCAGTCGGCGGACACGGCCGGCACTGTGCGCAGGCGTGCTTCCAACCCTCCCATCTCGACGCCGCGGGCAATCTGCCGAGCCATTTCGGCGGTGGCGCCATGACGGCTGTAATACAGGACCAGAATGTAGGGGGCGCTCACGGTAGGATCTCCAGGATGTTCTCAGGCGGGCGGCCGATGACGGCCTTATCGCCCACCACCAAAATCGGTCGCTCAATCAGTTTTGGCTGGCTGACCATGGCGGCAATCAACTGCTCGTCAGTGAGTTTTAGGTCGCTCAGGCCAAGCGTCTTGTATTCCTCTTCGCCGGTTCGCAGCAGTTGCCGTGGGCTCAGGCTGAGCTTGGTCAACAACGCCTGTAATTGTAAGGCGCTCAGAGGTGTTTCCAGGTAGCGAACGATGGTTGGGGTGAGTCCGCGCGTTTCGAGCAATTGCAATGCACTGCGCGATTTTGAGCAGCGCGGGTTATGGTAGAGCGTCATGTCGGTCATGTACGGGTCGCCTGATACATTCGATGGCGGCTATTCTAACCGTTAACGGCATCTACGCCTGCGCCTGTAGCAGGTGCCGAAATGCAAATGGCTAAGGAGAGGGCATGCTGCAGCGCGTTAATGATCTGTGGGATTTCTGGCGTTTTTTGTTACAGCGCTTTATTGCTGATCAAGGCACCAGTAATGCCGCTGCGTTGACCTATACCACCCTGTTTGCGGTGGTACCGATGATGACTGTGACCTTCTCCATGCTCTCAGCCATTCCCGCGTTTCAGGATACCGGCGAGCAAATCCAGAGTTTTATCTTCCGTAATTTCGTCCCCTCTGCCGGTGAAGCTCTGCAGCAATACCTGCGCGACTTCACGACCCAGGCGCGCCAGCTGACCTGGATTGGCGTAGCGGTGTTGGCGGCGACAGCGTTCTGGATGCTGGTGACCATTGAGAAAACCTTCAACACCATTTGGCGAGTGCGTCAGCCACGTCGGGGCGTTTCGAGCTTTCTGCTGTATTGGGCGATTCTCAGCTTGGGCCCGCTGTTGCTTGGGGGTGGCTTTGCGATCAGCACCTACTTTACCTCGCTGTCTTTGATTTCCGGCCCAGATGCCTTGCTCGGTGCGCAGGCGTTGCTGAAGTTTATGCCGCTGTTGTTTAGCGTGGCGGCGTTCACCTTGTTATATGCCACGGTGCCGAATGCTCAGGTGCCGATTCGACATGCATTGATGGGTGGTTTGTTTACGGCAGTGCTGTTCGAAGTGGCGAAAATGCTGTTCGGGCTATATGTGCGCTTGTTCCCGGGCTATCAACTGATTTATGGCGCATTTGCCACGGTGCCGCTGTTTCTTCTGTGGATCTATGTGTCTTGGTTGATCGTGTTGTTCGGTGCGGAGTTGGTATGCAACCTGGGGTTTTCCCAGCAGTGGCGCAAGCGTGCCGTGCCACGCCTGTTGATGGCGCTGGGTGTTTTGCGGGTGTTTTATGAGCGCCAGCAATCGGGCTTGAAAGTACGACTGCGTGATGTACAACGTCAGGGTTGGTTATTGGCAGAACATGAGTGGGAAGAGATTTTGGTCTTTCTCGAGCAGCAAAAGCTGATTGCCCCGACCGCGACCGGTACCTGGGTGTTGAGCCGCGATCTGGGCAATTATTCACTCCAGCAATTGCTTAGTCATAGTCCTTGGCCGCTGCCAAGGGCAGAAAACTTACCCGAGCAGCTTGATGAGGCTTGGTACCCAGCGCTGCGCAGTGGCCTGGAGAAGTTGCAGGACGAGCAGGCCGCGCTGTTTGGCGAAGACCTGGCGCAGTGGCTGCAGCCGCAACCCGCCGAGTGACGTAAAACGTCAGTTTGCGGCGTTGTGCTGATGGCGCATGATGGCACGTGTGACCATGGAGGTCGGTAAACGCGGCTACAAGGAAGCTGGCACGCTTCTGGCTATCTATCTGGTAGATAGCAATCAAGTTGCCAGCAGGGCAGGGATTGGCGGAGTGTAAAGGCGTTATGACAGCCACTAAAGGCAATGTGATTTATCTGTACCAGCGGGATCCTCAAGAGGCGCTTGAACGCCTCAATCGCATTACCGGATTGAGCTTCAGCAGCTGGCCACAGTCTCTGGTCAGTGCCAGTGTATGTCCCGCGCAACCTGAAGGTGTTGCGCAGCCTGATTCAGGCTCCGAGCTTGGGTCTGCCGAAATGCTCTCGGGCTAAACGCAAAATCCCGCGTCAGCGCGCGGGATTTGTGCAGCCGTCTGGCGCTATCAGGCCAGTGCTTGGCGGCTATCGGTTTGTGATAACTCGACTGCCTGCACAAATAATTCTTCGACGACCAGGCTGGTAGCTGGAACGGCAGAACGAAGACGTATCTGCATTTCTTCGATTTTTAGCTTCACCGGAAGGCGGGCCAAGCTCGAAAGCAAAATCTTGCCGTGCTGGTTTACTTTGCCATGGTCGACCATCACCTCACGGCGTGTGCTGCCATCGCGGTAGTTGATCAGCAGCGATACCGGCAAATTGGCCAGCCCTGGCAAGTGCAGCCAGGCGGCTACGTTGAATTCCGCAACGCGCCCTTCGTACGGGGTGACCTGTAACCGGGCGAGATTAACGATGGCAGAAGGCACAGGGCCGACTAACTTATCGAGGGCTTGGGTCATGGGTGTATTCCAGGCTAGTAACAGATCGCATCAAGCGTGAGTGCGATGAATTATAAGCTTGGGCCATCTGATGAAACTGTGCGCTCGGCCGACGTTCGGCGTGACCGTTCTCGCAGTTTTAGCGTATCGGCAAAAAGGCTTAGGCCAGTTGCATCGGGTAGCGAGTGACGGATGCGGTAAGCAGATTGGCAGTCGGCAGTGGCATGATTGCTTGGTTGTGTGCGCTGGCCAGTTGTAGCCAGACATTTTCCCCCTCAACAAACTGTCCATTAGGCAGCCACAAACCATGGTGCCAGCCATTACCTGGCGCTGGTGTGCTTTGTAGCACGCCAGGGTGGGTCTGGGCGCTGGGCGCGCGCCGCAACCAGACTGGGCGCGGCAGGCCTTTCAGGTAGCGCAGGCCGAGGTGCAGGCCTTCGCTGTTGAGGTGGCGCCAACGCACCAGGGCCAGGGTCGGCGTGTCGCTGCCGGTGATCAATAGCACAAGCTGGCCTACCGACAGTTGCGCGGCTTGATCGGCATTGCATAACAAGCGTGCGCCGCCTGCGCTGGCATCCAGCATCTGGGCGCTGGTACGCAGCGGCCGCTGTTCCAGCAACTGCGCATGGATACCGGGCAGCCCGACGATTAAATTGCATTCGGAGCTATGGTCCGCTCGGGTGTGGCGACGCTGTTGGCGGCCCAGCCAATGCTGTTGCACACGCTCGAGTACCTGGCGTTGTGCCTTACTTTGTAGTGGTGCTGGCTCATGCAGGGCGACCAGCAGAGCGCCTAGCTCAAAGCGGCGTAAGTAATCAGGCCCACCTTCTGAGGTTTGGGCATAACTTAGGCAGGGTTGAGCCTCAGTGAGATCGATGGTCGGTCCTTCGACCTCGTCATCTTCATCCCAAGGCAGCAAGCGCGCCAGGTCGGCCAGCGGTGAGAGTGCTCCGAACAGCAGGGCGCATTCACCGTCAGCCAGGTGGAATGGGTTACTCAGTGCCAGCAGGAGCATCTGTTGGTAGAGGCCGCGTAACGTGTTTGCCGGCTGCGGGATAAACGCAGCGGCGATTGGCTCGTCCAGGCAGTCTTGATGTTCGCCAATCCAGTACAGCAGATGGCTATCGCGCCACAGACTTGAGGGCGGCTCTTGATACAGCTGATAGTGGCGCAGCAGGCTCTGCGCGAGAAAGTGCTGGGCCATGTACAAGCACCAGGCCAGGTGTGGGCGTGATGGCTGACGCCCTTGCAGGATTTGCAGGAGCAGACGTTTGAAGCCTATGGCCAGTTCATCGCATAAATGCACGAACAATGCCGTGGGTGGATGTTCGCCTTGATAGGCCTTGCTGTAGTGGCGGTAATGGTCACTGAAGCTTTGCAGTGCGCGCTGCCTTTCGAGTAAGGTCATGGCGCTACGGTTAAGACTGAAAAGCAGGCTGAGCACTTGCTGCAATGCCGCCTCCGGCGATTGCAGGCGCGCTTGTGTCAGTTGCTCGTTGAGGTCGGCCAGTGGCGCGACCTCGGTTTCGAGGATGTCTGGCACTTCCAGGCGCAAGGCATCTAATGTCATATCAACCTTATGGAATCAGGGAGCGAGTGCATGGGAATGCGTTTCCAGGCGGTCATTCGTGCTGTTGCGGGTGTAGGCATAGGTCTGATTCTGGCCGGTTGTGCTGAAGACATAGGCGTG
This sequence comes from Pseudomonas leptonychotis, assembly GCF_004920405.1. Lineage (NCBI taxonomy): Bacteria > Pseudomonadati > Pseudomonadota > Gammaproteobacteria > Pseudomonadales > Pseudomonadaceae > Pseudomonas > Pseudomonas leptonychotis. Next base: position 644,816 of record NZ_RFLV01000002.1, on the reverse strand, counting down.
GATCAATATGGACGAAAGGTAGCGGTTGAGCGCCTGGAAGGCCAGTGGTTAGTAATTAATTACTGGGCACAGTGGTGCGCACCTTGCCGCACCGAAATTCCGGAGCTCAATACATTGGCCGCGCAGCTCAGTGAGCAATCCGTGCAGGTATTGGGCGTGAATTTCGATGCGCTACAAGGCGAGAAACTCAATCAAGCGGCGCAAGACATGGGCATCGCCTTTACCGTCCTGGCTAAAGATCCTGCCGAGCGTTACCAGTTACCGCGTGCTGAGGTGTTACCCGTGACCTATATCGTCGACGATCAGGGCCGTATGCGTGAGCGCTTGCTGGGTGAGCAGACGGCCGCCGGTTTGACTGTCCGCCTAACGGAACTCAAGGCCGAGGGCTAATACCATGGCGCATATCTGTAAACATGGCTATATCAGCGGTCGGGTTCAGGGCGTGCACTTTCGTCAGGCGACTGCAGAGCAGGCCGAGCGTCTCGAACTCGATGGTTGGGTGCGCAATCTGGAAGACGGTCGTGTCGAGGTGCTGTTCGAGGGTGATGAAGCGGCTGTGGCCGAGCTGGCAGACTGGTTGCAACAGGGGCCTGAAGCTGCTGAGGTGGCTGTGCTGGAACTCCAGGACCAGGCGCTGCAGGGGATTGCTGGATTTATCGTGCGGCGCTAAATCTACTCAGCCCCTTGGATGGGTTGAGCGCAGCGATACCCATCTGAGTCGTTCATGGGTTACGCGGCGCATAGGGTTTCCCGTTGTGCTTGTGCCTTGTACTCCGAGCCGCTAACCCATCCTACGGTTTGACGTACCAGAAGTCGTGCCAGAATCCGACCACCTTGGACGAGTAGGTGAGCTTGCCGAGGCTGCCGTTATAGCGTGCCAGCGCCCGGTTTAGATCGCCGTTTTCTTTGCGCAGATAGAAGCTGAGTATGGTGCAGCCGTAGCGCAGGTTAGTGGCGTTGTCAGTGAGGTTGTCCTGTGGGCGGCCCAGTTCGGCTTTCCAGAATGGCATTACCTGCATCATGCCTTGGGCACCGACTGAGGAGATGGCAAAACGATCAAAATGGCTTTCGGCATGAATCAGCGCGATCACCAGATCGGGGCGCAAGCTGGCTTTGCTGGCTTCGCGATGCACGAGCCTGAGCAGGCTCAGGCGCTCTTCTTCATGCGGTATATAGCGGCGCATGCGGGTGGACATATCCAGCAGCCAGACTTCGGCCTCGAAGCGATCCTGAAAGCTGTCGGCCTGGGCGACGGTCTGCTGCAGCAGCGTGCGCAATTCAGGTTCCGGTGCCTGGCGCACGTCGGCATACGTCATCGCACATAGCAGCAGGCCGAGGAGGGCGCAGATTAAGCGCGGCAACATGCCCGTGTTAATCGTTGCCAGGGTCGGCAACCAGGCGGCCGGCGTCCTTGGTCAGAGCCAGCAGGAATATCTTCTGCAATTCCGGATCATTGCGGGTCAGTTCGATCAGGCTTTGTTCCAGCTCGCTAGCTTCCTCTTCGAGACCCAGCTCAGACAGGCGTTTGACCCGGTGTACCCACTGGGCAACGTCGTCATCTTCAAGATCGTCGTAAATCAGTCTGTGAGCTTCCTGCAGCTTGCCGCGTAGGGTGCGGCTGACCAGTAGGGAGGCATCGGCACGGGCAGAGCCCTGTTCGTCTTCAACCGTCAGCAGCAGCGTGCTGATGCGCGTGACATCCTCTTCGGCAAACGGGCTGTCGAGCAGGTTCAGGCGCAGGATGCCGTTACGGTCGGTGAGCAGTTCATGGTTCTGCTCGCCGGCTTTAACCAGTACCGGGCGCTCGGCCCACGGCAGGCTGGAATACTCCATGCGCGCATCCTGACGGCGTTCCTCAAGGCTGGCGAGGTTCTGCTGCGAGCGACCGTTGGATTCGACGTTCATCGCTGGGTTGAGTCCAGCAAAACCGTAACTGATCCAGTCCTTGGTCACGGTATCAGGCAGGCTGCCGAGCAGTACCACGTTGAGTGCGTTGGCGCCGATGCCACCGACTACCGCTAATGCCCCCAGTGGCACTTCATACAACTCGCGCCAGGGTTGGTAGGGGGTGTAGCGGTCATAGCGGCGCGTCACATCAAACGCGGTGACCTCGAAAGCCTTCTGTTCATGCACACGCACACGACGTTGTGGCAACTCCAGTACGCGTGGTTCGCCGACATCAATCTGCAGACTGTGGTCGAGCAATTTGCGCTCGACGCGCTCCTCATGCTCGCTGCGTTGCGGCAACTGGTTGGCGCAACCGCTGAGAAGCAGAGAGCCACCCACAAGGGTGGCGATGAGGCTGAGGGTGTTTCGCTTGAACATGACGACTCTTGCTGAAAGGGCTGAGATCAGTGGCTTATGCGGGCCTGGACAAAGCTCAGAATGTCGGCCACGGGCACGGCCTGGGCTTCGGTTTCCTTGCGGCTCTTGTATTCCAGGTTACCTTCGGCCAGGCCGCGATCGCTGACGACGATGCGATGCGGGATGCCGATCAGTTCCATGTCCGCGAATTTGATGCCTGGGCTGGTTTTTTTGTCACGGTCATCGAGCAGTACTTCGAAACCGGCAGCGGTAAGTTCGGCATACAGCTTGTCGGTGGCTTCGCGCACCGCCTCGGTCTCGTAACGCAGCGGCACCAGGGCGATATGGAAAGGCGCAAGAGCATCATTCCAGAGAATGCCACGCTCATCATTGTTCTGCTCGATGGCTGCTGCCACTACGCGGGAAACACCGATGCCATAGCAACCCATGGCAAGAGTTACCGGCTTGCCGTTCTCACCGAGCACCTGGCAGTTCAGCGCTTCGCTGTACTTGGTGCCGAGTTGGAAGATATGCCCGACTTCGATGCCGCGCTTGATTTCCAGAGTGCCTTTGCCGTCCGGGCTTGGATCGCCGGCCAACACATTGCGCAGGTCAGCAACTTCCGGCAGCGGTAGATCGCGCTCCCAGTTCACGCCGAAATAGTGCTTGTCGTCGATGTTGGCGCCAGAGGCGAAGTCGCTCATCAAGGCAACCGAGCGGTCGATGATGCACGGAATCGGCAGATTAACCGGGCCCAGCGAACCAGGGCCTGCGCCGATGGCCGCGCGAATTTCGGCTTCGTTGGCGAACACCAGCGGGCTGGCAACCAGCTCAAGGTTGGCGGCCTTGATCTCATTGAGTTCGTGGTCGCCACGTACGATCAACGCCACCAAGGTGCCTTTTTTAGCGCCATGCACCATCAGGGTCTTGATGGTTTTTTCGATGGCCAGACCAAAGCCTTGAACCAGCGCGTCGATAGTCTTGGTGTCTGGGGTTTCAACCATGCGCATGCTTTCAGTCGCCACGCCACGGCTGCTTTCGCGCGGAACCGCTTCGGCTTTCTCGATATTGGCGGCGTAATCGGAGCTGTCGCTGAAGGCAATATCGTCTTCGCCGGAATCGGCCAGTACGTGGAATTCGTGGGAGCCAGTACCGCCGATGGAGCCGGTGTCAGCCTGCACAGGGCGGAAGTTCAGGCCCAGGCGGGTAAATACGTTGCAATAGGCCTGATGCATGATGTCATAGGTCTGCTGCAACGACGCTTGGTCGACGTGAAAGGAGTAAGCATCCTTCATGATGAACTCGCGGCCACGCATCAAGCCAAAGCGCGGACGGATTTCGTCGCGGAACTTGGTTTGGATCTGATACAGATTGATTGGCAGCTGCTTGTAGCTATTTAGCTCGTTGCGCGCCAGGTCTGTGATCACTTCTTCGTGAGTCGGGCCTGCGCAAAAATCGCGACCGTGACGATCTTTCATGCGCAGCAGCTCGGGGCCGTATTGCTCCCAGCGGCCGGATTCTTGCCACAGTTCGGCAGGCTGAATACCAGGCATCAGCACTTCCAGTGCGCCGGCAGCGTTCATTTCCTCACGTACGACTTTCTCAACCTTGCGCAACACGCGCAGGCCCATGGGCAGCCAGGTGTAGAGGCCAGAAGCCAGCTTGCGAATCATGCCGGCACGCAGCATCAGCTGGTGGCTGATGACGGTGGCATCGGATGGGGTTTCTTTGAGAGTCGAGAGCAGGAACTGGCTGGTACGCATATTTGGCTGTTCTGTCGGTTGCAAGAGATTTTGAATGGCCCGCATTGTACGGTGCCTGTACAGATGCGTACAGGATGCTGGTGTGTGCTTATTAAAGGAGGCGATGTGTCGATATTGACGGCGGAGCAGGTTCAGGCGCTGATTCGGGCAGGGTTGCCGATGGCGGAAGACATTAACTTGTGTATCGATCGGCTGGATGCCAATGGAGCGCTGGCGCGGGTGCCGTTCCACAATAAGTTGGTCCGCCCGGGCGGAACCTTGTCTGGGCCGACCATTATGGCCCTAGCGGACGCGGCGATGTATGCGGTGATACTCGGCAGTCTCGGGCGAGTAGAGATGGCGGTGACGTCGAATTTGAATATCAATTTTCTGGTTAAACCCAAACCAGTTGATCTGTTGGCTCAAGCGCGGATATTGCGGCTGAGCCGTCGCCAGGCTGTTTGCGAGGTTTCGGTTTATTCGCAGGGCAATGAGGAAGAGCTGGTGGCGCATGTGACGGGGACTTATGCGTTGCCACTGTAAGTTTTTAGCAGGCAAAAAAAGCCCGACCTAAGTCGGGCTTTCCTTACCAGCTAAGCAGTCTGAATTACAGAACGCTCAGTGGGTATTCAACGATCAGACGGAAATCGTTCACGTCTGCGCTGTAAGCGTCGTTCATAGCGCTGTTGGCGCGCCAGATCGCACTACGTACGCGGAACGAAAGGTCTTTTGCAGCACCTTCTTGGATTACGTATTTGGTTTCGAAGTCAAATTCGTGTTCCTGGCCTTCGTCAGCGCCCGCAACACCAGTGTCGATACCATTACCGCGGATATAGCGGCTCATGAAGCTCAGGCCTGGAATCCCGTAAGATGCCATGTTCAAGTCATAGCGAACTTGCCAGGAATTTTCATCGGCGCGGTCGAAGTCGGAGAACTGTACCGAGTTAGCCAGGAAAATTGTGCCGCCGCCGTCTACGCCATAAGCATAAGCGGTGTCACCCGAGGAGCGCTGGTGGGCCAGCGTTACAGTGTGTGCTCCGAAGCTGTAGGCAGCAGCCAAGCTCCAGATTTTGTTGTCGACTTCGCCAGACAATTTCTGGCCGTCATCGTTAGTTCTGTAGCCGTTCAGGTCAAAGTTCAGAGCCTGTTCTTCTGCCAGAGGCAGGTTATAGTTCAGGTTGATGTACTGCTTCTTAAAGTGATCTTCAACGTCGGAAGCGTGGATTGCGCCGCTAAAATTATCGGTGAAGCTGTAGCTTGCACCAACGATGTTGGCTTCGGTGAGGCCTAGAGAGTCACGCGAAGTGCGCACTTGGCTGCTCAGACCGGTAAAGCGACCGGCTGTCAGCTCCAAGCCTTCGATTTCGTTACTGGTCAGCAAAGTACCGGTAGCGACTTCTGGCAGGATACGGCTGTCGTCAGTTGCGAAGACTGGGCTGCCGGTCATCTGGTTGCCGTACTTCAGTACGGTGTCCGATACACGGAACTTAATTGCGCCACCAACTTCAGTCTGGGTGTCATCACCACGACCATCGTCGGTTGTTGCGAATTGACCCGTACCATTGCGACCACGGCCGCCGTCAATTTTGATGCTGCTCAGACTGTGTGCGTCTACACCTACACCTACGGTGCCTTGGGTGAAGCCGGATTCTGCAAGTAGGCGGATGCCCAGGCCAGTTTCTTCACGGTAACCAGCAGGATTGGCGGATGAGCTCGCGCCATTACTCGCGCCATTTCTGAAGTCACGGTTCTGGTACAGGATGCGGTTGAAAATGTTGAAGGTACTGTCTTCAAGGAAGCCCTTGGATTCGGACTGGCTTGAGGCAAATGCCATCTGGGTGCTGCCCGCTGCTACTGCGAGTGCGATTACGCTCCACTTCATCACTTGCATCGTGATTGCTCCTTTGGTTTAGAAAAGTTGCGCCGTCCGGCTGGTTGTTATATGGACGACTCTTTTTTTTTGTGTCGGCGATAACTTATAGCACGCTGCCTATGTTGGCGATAGTTGCAATCTATTCATCGCGAATTCTTCACAGCTGTGTCGCAAAAGCTTATGACTCATGTCGCAATTTTGTAGATGCCGCTGGCGTACTTGAAGCTAAAGCTGACGGATTCTTGCGCGTGCTCGCTGATTGCCTAGGCAGTCTAACGGTGCTGTGCGATTCGTCATCGTTTGCATAGCAAAAGTCGTGCACAAACTTCAAAAACTAGATTTTTTAGTCGCGAGCGGGCTACACCCTTGAGGATTTCAAGGGTTGTACGGGCTGGTAAGTGTTTTTTTAGGTTTTTTTTCTATTTTTATGGTGGGAGGAAGGTGTTTTCGGTGGCTTCATTTCGCTTGTTTTTTTACATGAATACTGCTGTGTAGCCAGGTGTGGTTGTTTGAGGATTACCGAAGGGAACAGTTTTGGTGCGTGTGTGTGAGGTGCTCTTGCTGCGTGCTGTCTATTGGTGCGTGGGAGTGGGGCTGATCTGAGTGCTGGGTTTATTGCTTCGGCGTATCCTGTATGGCCAGTGTTTTTCGGTTCGATTCTGATTGGTCGCCAATCGTTTGATTCGTGCGCAGGTGCTGGCGTTTGTGTTGTTTGTGCGTTTATTAAAACTGTGTTGGCGGGTCTGTCTTAAAGGTAATGGTTATGTTTGTTTTGGATTCGCGGTTGCAGCAGGACACTGTCTGCTTGGGTGAGTACCCGTTATGCCGTCTGCTGTTGATGAATGATGTGCAGTACCCCTGGTTTATCCTGGTTCCGCGTCGTGAGGATGTCAGTGAGTTATTTCAATTGGATGCAGCAGATCAGCTGCAGCTCTGGCGAGAAACTACGGGGTTGGCTGAGCTGCTCAAGGACTGTTTTGCTGCAGACAAGATGAATGTGGCGACCCTGGGAAATGTGGTGAGCCAACTGCATATGCATGTCATCGTGCGCCGTCGTGATGATGTGTCTTGGCCTGCTCCCGTATGGGGGCGGCATCCCACGCAGGCCTATACGGTTGAGCAGGTGGCTGCATTGAAAGCTCGCTTGCGCTCGGTGTTGGCGGGTGATTTTTGTTTTGTTGAGGGTTGATAAGTGGGAATAGACGAGCGCATTAACGACCTGCAAAGCCGTTTGGCTTTTCAGGACGACACCATTCAGGCGCTCAATGATGCGTTGGTGGCGCAGCAGCGCCTGCTGGAGCGGTTGCAGTTACAGGTGGCTGCATTGATCAAGCGCCAGGATGAAGTGGGGTCGCAATTCGGGCTGGCTGAAGATGAGGCGCCGCCGCCTCATTATTGACGGTTATAGAATCAAAAAGGCCCGCGTCATGCGGGCCTTTTTATGTGTGCGATTAACGCCGTATAGGTAATGCGGCGATCACATCTTCAGCTTGCAGGCCTTTGTCGCGCTGCATTACAGCAAATTCGACGCGCTGACCTTCTACCAGTACGCGGTGTCCTTCGCCGCGAATGGCGCGGAAGTGCACAAAGATATCGTCACCAGAGTCACGCGAGATAAAGCCGAAGCCCTTTGAGGTGTTGAACCATTTGACCGTACCTGTCTCACGGTCGCCAAGATCTTGCGAGCTTGAGGTGTTGCGTGATTTCAGGCGCAGGTTAGTCGCCAGGTGCAGGGCTACGGCTGCTGCGATGATGATTAAGCTGAACAGGTTGGCTGGTTGGCTGGCGATTTCTGGCAGCGGCGCGAGCAAAATTAAAGCTTGTAACAGTGTGCCGAGAATCAGTAGGGCGGAGACCAGGTTTTGCAATTGATGGCGCAGACCTGCATGCCAAATCGGCAGTTGTGGGGCGAGCAGCAGGTTGAGTAGACCGAACAGGCCAAGGCTTAGGGCGTCAGGCTGTTGTAGCAGTGGTTCATAGGTGTCGCGTAGGGATGGTGCAAAAGACAACAACAAGGCTAGAGCGCCCGTCAGAAGGTGGACAATTTTCAACATGTTGGATGAGCTCGCTTAATGTAAAGAATCAACAGGAAGGGCCGGCTGCGCGTATTTTTCGTTGCTGGGAGGGAGTAAAAGCGCGTGGTACCAGCCTGTGCGCCGAACCATGGAGACGGTTCGGCGACACGGGGCGTATTTAACAGCAAAGAGGTGGGGTTCTCAATCAGGCGCTGAGGGCTGTTTCGCTAAGGTTAGGGTTAACCTGGTTGCGGCCATCGCGTTTGGCCTGATAAAGCGCATCGTCGGCGCGGGTAAGCAATGTTTCCAGAGTGTCGCCTGGCTCTGCAAGGGCGAAGCCGAAGGAGGCGGTGATGCTGTCGAGTACTTCGTCAGTGCGGCGTACTTTGATGCGCAAAGATTGGATTTTCACTCGCAATTGTTCGGCATAAGCGTAGGCCGCAGTATTGTCGACGCAATCGCGCAGGATGATGCAGAACTCTTCGCCGCCATAGCGCGCAGCTATTGCACGGGCGGGAAGAAATTCGCGCAGTAATTGTCCGACATGCTGCAGAACGCGATCGCCCAGCGGGTGGCCGTATTGATCGTTAAATTGTTTGAAATGGTCAATGTCTAGCATGACCAGAACTACACCTTCATGGTCATTGCTCAAGGTTTGTTCGAGCAGACGGCTGAAGGCGTTACGGTTGAATACTTGGGTCAGGCTGTCCAGTGTTGCCGCGATATGCGCCCGTTCAAGCTGGTTACGCAGGCTTTTGATTTCTTGCTGGGCGGCTTTGAGGCGATAGAGGAACTTGTCTTGTTGGTCCTGCATCAATTGGGTGCTTTGCTGCAGCTCATTGAGGACGTTGGGCAGGTCTTCAATGAACGGTTCCTGCAAAGCAGCCAGGCCGTGCTCCAGGCTAGTCTGATAATTGCTGCTGCCAACTATATTGCGTGAAACATTGCCCTCAATGTCGTCGACCAGTTCGATGACCTGTTGCTGCCCTGCGCGGGCTTCTTCGAGTTCACCGTTGATAATGTAGTCGCGAAATAGTTTGGCGGCAGTTTCAGGAGGGAAGCTGTCAAAGTCAGCGACGGTTTTATCCAGGCGGCGATTGAGTTCTGGTTCCAAGCCTTTGCTGTAGGTGTACCAGAGAGCGTAGTGCACCGGATTAGGGGGGATGTCGTGGCGCATCATCAGCGGTACCGCTTTCTTCAGAAGCGCCGCAGCATCGCGGGTTTCCTCGGGGTACAGTTCCAGAATGCTGGGGGCTTTTGCGGGTTTGTTCATGCACGTCACTGTGGCCAAGTTGCAATTGACCAAAGCATAGAACAGCTGCGGCTCAAGCGCCTAGCAAAAGGCCCGAGGATGCGGGCCTTTGTGTGATTGACCTAGTCGGCCAGCAGGCTGCGTAACATCCAGGCAGTTTTTTCATGAACTTGCATACGTTGAGTGAGCAAGTCGGCCGTTGGCTCGTCACTGACCTTATCCAATAAAGGAAAAATGCCGCGAGCCGTGCGTACCACTGCTTCTTGGCCTTGAACCAGCTGCTTGATCATGTCTGGCGCGCTCGGCACACCTTCTTCTTCTTTTATAGAAGAAAGGCGGGCATAGGCGGCGTAGGTGCCAGGGGCTGGGAAACCGAGGGTGCGTATACGTTCGGCGATCTGGTCGACGGCCAGCGACAGTTCGGTGTATTGGCCTTCAAACATCAGGTGCAGGGTGTTGAACATCGGACCGGTGACGTTCCAGTGAAAGTTATGCGTTTTCAGATACAGGGTGTAGGTGTCGGCAAGTAGGCGCGACAGGCCTTCGGCGATGGCGGCGCGGTCCGGCTCGGCAATTCCGATATTGATTTCCATAGCGTTTCTCCTCTCAGGTGGCTCGGGGTTTGGCTGCCCGCTAATGGGCAGAGCCTACCATGGGTTTTGCCGAGCTTTACCGTGGTTTATATCAATGAAAGTGATGATTGGAGGCTATTGTTTGGCGTGGGTTCAATTTATCTAGGGCTTAGCGATGCGCCAGCTCTGGGTGCTGTTGCAGTGTCTGGTTAAACAGCTCGACCCAGTGTGCGCTGAACTGTCGTCCTGCCAGGTTGTTGATTTCCAAGATGGCGCGTAGCAGCGGACGTTTGTTAAGCGTCTGATGCGCGCGCTCGTGGGTGCGTGCATCGAAGGTGTCGACGATGTTAATGATCAGCGCGCCGGGGCTAGTTTCGATTTCCTTGAGGCCTTTTGGGTAGCCGCTGCCGTCGGCGTGCTCTTGATGTTGCAGGGCGATTTCCGCAGCCGTGTCCCAACGCGGCATGCGCTTGAGCAGGTCGTAGGCTAGGCGCGGGTGGGATTGCATTTGCCGACGCTCTTCGCGATTGAAGTGTTCTTCCTTGTGCAGCATGTCCAACGGCAGAAAGGCCATTCCCAAATCATGCAGGCAGATTGCGGCAGCGAGCTGTTCGGGCTGCTCCGGGCTGCCGCCCAGCTGATTGATCGCCAGGGCCAGATCGAGCTGGCGCAGACCGCGGCCTTGCCAGAAGTGCGAGCGGCGTTCGCTGGCTTGCATCAGTTCGATAAAAAACAGCAAGTCGGCGTCGGGCTGAATGGCATAGCGCCTTAGTATCTCGGCGGCCGCCGGTTCGTTAGTGGCAATGGCTTGGGGAGGGCGAGAGCTGGGGTCGAGTTGTTGCAGCAATGCACTGCGAATTCCGGTTTGTTGAGCTTGCGGGGCAATTGCCAGGGCGCTAAGTGCCTGGCTGAGTGCTTTGCTTTGGGCTGCATCAAGTTGTGCTTGCGGGCCGCCGAGTGCGTGTTGGATCTGCTCTTTCAGATGGTCGAGAGTGAGTAGAAGGATATCGCCCAGCAGGCTATCGAAGTGCAGCTGGCCTTCGCGCAAGCAAGACAGTACGTCTTCCATGGCTTGCGGCACGCTCATCAGCGTATCCAGGCCGATATAACCCAGGTTGCCCTTGAGGGTGTGTACCAGGCGAAACAGCTCGCGCAGACGCTCGCGGTCATCGGGGGCGTGCTCAAGTTCGATCAGCAACTGCTCGCATCGCTGGAATTGTTCGCTGGATTCCAGACGAAAGTCTGCCAGCAAATCACTGGGTATTTCAGCCAGGTTCGGCGTGGCCATAAGCCTCTCCACTTATCGACAGTCAAATAGCTGCATGCCTGAGTATAGGAAAGGCTGGCAAAAGCGCGTGGGGCGGCGGCTGCAAGTGGCGGCTTAACCATATATAATCCCGCGCTTTACTGTGTTTTGTGGGTGCGGACGGGGGCAATGAGCCCCGCCGGGCATTCAATGCCCCTGAAATGCAGTGCAATTGCGGAAAATGGCGCATGCGCCAGCCGGTTGTCCGGCCAACGAGCGTCGCAGTCACTGCGGCCCAACGAATTCAAGACTCAAGAGAAGCGACCACCACCATGATGCGCAGCCATTATTGCGGCCAACTGAACGAGAGCCTGGACGGCCAGGAAGTCACCCTTTGCGGTTGGGTACATCGCCGCCGTGACCATGGCGGGGTGATTTTCCTCGACATTCGTGACCGTGAAGGTCTGGCTCAGGTTGTGTTCGACCCGGATCGTGCCGAGACCTTTGCCACTGCCGATAAAGTGCGCAGCGAATATGTCGTCAAAATCACCGGCAAGGTGCGCCTGCGTCCGGCCGGTGCCGGTAATGCCAACATGGCCTCCGGCGCTATTGAAGTGCTGGGTTATGAGCTGGAAGTGCTGAACGAAGCGGAAACTCCGCCGTTCCCGCTTAATGAATACACCGACGTCGGCGAAGAAACCCGCCTGCGCTACCGCTTTATCGATCTGCGTCGTCCTGAGATGGCGGCCAAGTTGAAGTTGCGCTCGAGCATCACCAGCAGCATTCGTCGCTACCTGGATGACAATGGCTTCCTCGATGTGGAAACGCCGATCCTCACCCGTGCCACCCCTGAGGGCGCGCGTGACTATCTGGTACCGAGCCGCACCCATGCTGGCAGCTTCTTCGCATTGCCGCAGTCGCCACAGCTGTTCAAACAGCTGTTGATGGTGGCGGGTTTCGATCGTTACTACCAGATCGCCAAGTGCTTCCGTGACGAAGACCTGCGTGCTGACCGTCAGCCAGAATTCACTCAGATCGACATCGAAACCAGCTTTATGGATGAGGCTGACATCATGGCCATCACCGAGAAGATGGTTCGCCAGTTGTTCAAAGAAGTGCTGGATGTTGAGTTCGGCGAGCTGCCGCACATGACCCTGGCCGAAGCCATGCGTCGCTTTGGCTCCGACAAGCCGGACCTGCGTAACCCGCTGGAACTGGTGGATGTAGCTGATCAGCTGCAAGCGGTCGACTTCAAGGTGTTCAGTGGCCCGGCTAACGATCCTAAATGCCGCGTTACCGCGCTGCGTGTACCGGGCGGCGCGAGCATGCCGCGCAAGCAGATCGACGACTACACCAAGTTCGTCGGTATCTACGGCGCCAAAGGCCTGGCCTATATCAAGGTCAATGAGCGCGCCAATGGTGCCGAAGGCTTGCAGTCGCCAATCGTCAAGAACATCCCGCTGGACAACATCAATGTGATCCTTGATCGCGTTGGTGCGGTCGATGGCGACATCGTGTTCTTCGGTGCTGATAAGGCCAAGATTGTTTCCGAAGCGCTGGGCGCGCTGCGCATCAAGCTCGGTCACGACCTCAGCTTGCTGACCTGCGAGTGGGCGCCGCTGTGGGTTGTTGACTTTCCGATGTTCGAAGAAAGCGACGACGGCAGCCTGACCGCGATGCACCACCCGTTCACCGCACCAAGCTGCAGCCCGGCCGAGCTGGAGGCTAACCCAGCCGCCGCACTGTCGCGCGCCTATGACATGGTGTTGAACGGTACTGAGCTAGGTGGCGGTTCGATCCGTATCCACGACAAGTCGATGCAGCAGACGGTATTCCGCGTGCTCGGTATCAGCGAAGAAGAGCAGCAGGAGAAGTTCGGCTTCCTCCTTGATGCTCTGAAGTTTGGTGCGCCGCCGCACGGTGGTCTGGCCTTCGGCCTCGATCGTCTGGTGATGCTGATGACCGGCGCGCAGTCGATTCGTGAAGTGATCGCCTTCCCGAAAACCCAGAGCGCTGCGTGCGTGATGACTCAGGCGCCGGGCGAGGTGGATAACAAGTCGCTGCGTGAGTTGCATATTCGCCTGCGTGAGCAACCCAAGGCTGAGTAAGCCTGAGTGACGACAAGAAGCCTGGATTTTCCAGGCTTCTTGGTTACTGATGTGACAAAACCTGATTTGACGAATTACGGAGTGAGTTATGGCTGGTCATTCCAAATGGGCCAACATCAAGCACCGCAAAGGGCGTCAGGACGCCAAGCGCGGCAAGATTTTCACCAAGATCATTCGTGAACTGACCGTGGCGGCCAAGGGCGGTGCGCTGCCGGCCGACAATCCACGCTTACGTCTAGCGGTTGACAAGGCGCTGACCGCCAACATGACTCGCGACACCATCGACCGGGCGATTGCCCGTGGCGCCGGCGCGGACGAAGCCGACAATATGGCCGAGCTGAGTTATGAGGGCTACGCGCCGAGTGGTGTGGCAGTCTTTGTCGAGGCCATGACCGATAACCGTAATCGCACGGCCGCTGAAGTGCGCCATGCCTTTACCAAGTGCGCAGGCAATCTGGGCACCGATGGCTCGGTGGCTTACATGTTCGACCGCAAGGGGCTACTCAGCTTCGCGCCTGGGGTCAACGAAGATGCACTGATGGAAGCTGCCCTGGAAGCGGGCGCCGATGACGTGGAGATGGGCGAGGATGGCTCGGCGCTGGTCTCCACCACCTTTGCTGATTTTCATGCGGTCAATGAAGCCCTGCATGCTGCTGGATTTCAGGCGGATGAAGCTGAAATCGCCATGATCCCGTCAATCAGTGCGCCGATTACCGATCTGGAAACCGCGCAGAAGGTGATCAAGCTGATTGACATGCTCGAAGACCTCGACGATGTGCAGAACGTCTATCACAACGCCGAGATTGCGGATGAGTTGATGGAGCAGCTTGGCTGAACCTGTCGCTATATATGAAGCCGGAGGTGTTCGGGCTATTAGCCTGGGAGCTTCCGGCTTTTTTATAAGCATTGCCTGGATGACGTGAGCGTGGGCTGGCCCTATACTCGGCAACTGGATAAATAGACAGTATGCTGGCCGAATTTGGCTGGCATCTTGAGTGGGCGGTAGGGCATGACCTTGATCCTCGGCATCGACCCTGGTTCGCGCATCACCGGTTACGGTGTGGTGCGTGATACCGGGCGCAGCTGCGAATACGTTGCTTCCGGCTGCATCCGTACCGGCAATGGCAGCATGCCCGAGCGTTTACAGGTGGTGTTTCGCGGTGTGCGTGAGGTTATCGAAACCTACGGGCCGGTGACCATGGGCATCGAGCAGGTGTTTATGGCGCGTAACCCGGATTCCGCCCTCAAGCTCGGTCAGGCGCGTGGCGTGGCCATAGTCGCCGGGATCGAGGCGGGGCTGGATATCTCGGAGTACACCGCCACCCAGGTTAAGCAAGCAATTGCTGGCACGGGTGGCGCGGACAAAGAGCAGGTGCAGATGATGGTCATGCATCTGCTCAAGCTGGTGCAGAAGCCACAAATTGACGCCTCCGATGCCTTGGCGATTGCCCTGTGCCATGCCCATCACCGGCAAAGCCTGATTCCCCATGGGCTAGTTGGCGCCAAGCGGCGTGCGGGCCGCCTTCGTTTATAAACTTGAGTCAGGATACCAACGGTGATCGGACGTTTGCGCGGTACCTTGGCGGAAAAGCAGCCGCCTCATGTGATTGTTGACATAAATGGTTTGGGTTATGAGCTGGAAGTGCCCATGACCACCCTGTACCGTTTGCCCTCGGTGGGTGAGCCTCTGACCCTGCATACCCATCTGGTGGTGCGTGAAGATGCGCATTTGCTCTACGGTTTTTTCGAGAAACGTGAGCGCGAGTTGTTTCGTGAACTGATCCGTCTCAACGGCGTGGGGCCGAAGTTGGCGCTGGCGCTGATGTCCGGGCTGGAAGTTGATGAGCTGGTGCGTTGCGTGCAAGCGCAAGATACGTCCGTGCTGGTGAAGATCCCCGGCGTCGGTAAAAAGACCGCCGAGCGCTTGCTGGTTGAGTTGAAAGATCGCTTCAAGGCCTGGGAGATCGTGCCGGGTATGTCACCTCTTGTGGCGGAACCTCGCGGTGGTAGTGCAGTCTCAAGCGCGGAGAATGATGCAGTCAGCGCCCTTATTTCGCTCGGCTACAAACCTCAGGAAGCCAGTCGCGCCGTCTCAGCTATTAAGGAAGACGGTTTAAGCAGTGAAGATATGATTCGTCGAGCTTTGAAGGGAATGGTTTAGTGCTAGAAGCTGATCGCCTGATTACCGCCACCACCCGCGACCGTGACGAGCAGGTCGACCGCGCTATTCGCCCGCTGAAACTGGCCGACTACATCGGCCAGTCGAGTGTGCGCGAGCAGATGGAGTTGTTTATTCAGGCGGCCCGTGGGCGTGCTGAGGCGCTCGATCACACCTTGATTTTTGGCCCGCCCGGCTTGGGTAAGACCACTCTGGCCAATATCATCGCTCAGGAAATGAACGTTTCGATCAAAAGCACCTCGGGTCCTGTGTTGGAGCGGCCGGGTGATTTGGCTGCGCTACTGACTAATCTTGAGCCGGGCGATGTGCTGTTTATCGATGAAATTCATCGGTTATCGCCGATTGTCGAAGAAGTTCTGTACCCGGCGATGGAGGATTTTCAGCTCGACATCATGATCGGTGAAGGTCCGGCCGCGCGTTCGATCAAGCTCGACTTACCGCCGTTTACCCTCGTCGGCGCGACCACGCGGGCCGGGATGCTGACCAATCCGCTGCGCGATCGCTTTGGTATTGTCCAGCGCCTGGAGTTCTACAACACTGAAGACCTGACCACTATCGTTATGCGTTCGGCGGGGATTCTCGGCTTGTCGACTGACCCGCTAGGCGCATTCGAGATCGCGCGACGGGCTCGCGGTACGCCGCGTATCGCCAACCGTCTACTGCGACGTGTGCGTGATTTTGCCGAGGTGCGCGGGCAAGGCGACATAACCCGTGAAATTGCCGACTTGGCCCTGAACCTGCTGGATGTCGATGAGCGTGGCTTAGACCACCAGGACCGACGTCTGCTGCTGACCATGATTGAGAAGTTCGATGGTGGCCCGGTGGGGGTCGACAACCTTGCTGCGGCGATCAGTGAGGAGCGGCACACCATTGAGGATGTGTTGGAACCTTATCTAATCCAGCAGGGCTACATCATGCGCACCCCACGTGGACGCGTGGTGACCCGGCATACCTACCTCCATTTTGGCCTGAATGTGCCGAAACGTATGGGTGATCTTCCTGTATCCGACCTATCTGGCAGCATGGCCGAGTAAGAAAAAATACTTGCTGTACCCGATTGGCAAGACCATAAGCTAGGACTAGAGTATGCGCGCGCAAAACGGAGTTCCGCCGTTCACCCATCGTTGTCGGGTTTATTTCGAAGACACCGATGCCGGCGGCATCGTCTACTACGTCAATTACCTCAAATTTATGGAACGGGCTCGCACCGAGTGCCTACGTGATCTGGGTTTTCTCCAGTCGACGTTGGCCGAGGAGGGCCTGTTATTCGTCGTGCACTCAGCTGAAGCGCGTTATCACGCACCGGCCAAGCTCGACGACGAGTTACTGGTAAGCGCTGAAGTAATCGAATTAAACCGTGCCAGCCTGCGTTTTCGTCAACAGGTGAGGCGGGCAACGGATGAAGCGCTGCTCTGTGAAGGGCAGTTTATGGTGGCCTGTGTGCGCGCCGACAATTTGAAACCCCGGGCTATTCCCCAAGCTCTGCATGCGGCCTTTGCCGGGCAGGGCGGCGCGGGTACATCTAGAGCAGGAGAGTAAGCGTGGAAGCCAACGCCGTTGACCACATGTCGATGTGGAGTCTGATCAGCAACGCCAGCCTGGTGGTGCAACTGGTAATGCTGACGTTAGTGGCCGCCTCGGTCACTTCGTGGGTCATGATTTTCCAGCGTACGGCATTGTTGCGTGCGGCCAAGCGTGCCTTGGATAATTTCGAAGAGCGTTTCTGGTCGGGCATCGACCTGTCCAAGCTGTATCGCCAGGCGGGCAGTAATCCCGATCCAGACTCCGGTCTGGAGCAGATCTTCCGCGCTGGCTTCAAAGAGTTCTCGCGTTTACGGCAGCAGGCCGGCGTTGATCCGGATGCGGTGATGGATGCCGTGGCCCGCGCCATGCGTGTAGCCATTTCACGCGAAGAAGAAAAACTGGAGCAGAGTCTGCCATTCCTCGCCACCGTCGGTTCAACCAGCCCGTATATCGGTCTGTTCGGTACCGTGTGGGGCATCATGAACTCCTTCCGTGGTCTGGCTCAGGTGCAGCAAGCCACCTTGGCTACGGTTGCGCCGGGTATTGCTGAAGCCCTTATTGCTACGGCGATTGGTCTGTTCGCAGCCATTCCTGCGGTCATCGCTTACAACCGCTTTGCTTCCCGTGGCGAAATGCTGATTGGCCGTTACTACACCTTCGCCGATGAGTTCCAGGCGATCCTGCACCGTAAAGTGCACACCAGCGACGACTAAGCCTTAGGCATTCTCAATACAGGTTTTTCAAGCCATGGCCAGAATTCGCAACAGACGTAAGCCCGTCGCCGAGATGAACGTGGTGCCCTACATCGATGTGATGTTGGTGCTGCTGGTGATCTTTATGGTGACGGCGCCCATGCTTAACCAAGGCGTTAAGGTGGATCTGCCGCAAGTCAGCAGTGAAGTCCTGCCGCAGGACAATAATGCTCAGGTGTTGACCATCTCGATCAAGGCCGATAAGACCTACTTCTGGAATATGGGCACTGAGGTCGATGTCGATACCGTGCAAGATAAAGCGCTGACGCTCGAAGAAATGACCCGTGCGGTTACGGCGATCATCAGCCAGAGTCGTGCGACCGGTAAGCAGGTTCAGGTATTCGTGCGCGGTGATAAAAGCGTCGATTACGGCACCATCATGGCGGCCATGGGTGGCTTGCAGCAGGCTGACGTGGGTAACGTCGGGCTGATTACCGAGGCCCCCTGATGCAGTACCAGCGCGAGCGTTCGCCCTCGGAAAGTCTGTTTTGGCCTCTGGTCTGGGCTGTAGGGCTGCACGTCATCATGTTTGCCATGTTGTTCGTCAGCTTCGCTTTTGCCCCTGACCTGCCGCCGGCTAAGCCGGTGGTGCAGGCGACCTTGTACAAGTTGCAATCACAGAGCCAGGCCACCACCCAGACCAACCAGAAAATTGCCGGCGAAACTAAAAAAACCACAGCGCCGGTGTACGAAACCGAACAGCTTGAGCAAAAAAAAGCTGAGCAGGAGAAAGTAGCCGCCAAGGCTGCGGAACAAAAGAAAGCCCAAGAGGCTCAGAAGGCGGAAGCGGCAAAAAAGGCTGATGCAGAGAAAAAGACTGCTGAGCAGAAAAAACTGGCAGATGTAGCCAAGAAGAAGGCGGCTGACGAAGCCGCAAAAAAGAAGGCCGCTGAGGGCGCCAAGAAAAAAGCTGCAGAAGAGGCGAAGAAAAAGGCGGCCGATGCCGCCAAGAAGAAAAAAGCCGCTGAAGATGCCAAGAAAAAAGCTGCTGAAGCCTCGCAGCGTAAATCTGTAGAGGATAAGAAGGCTGCTGCCTTGGCCGAATTGCTTTCAGACGATGTCGGTCGCCAGCAAGCAATTGCCGATACCGTTGGTGATGAAGTAGCTGGTAGCTTGGATGATTTGATTGTGATGCTGGTCAGCCAGCAATGGCGACGTCCGCCATCAGCGCGTAATGGCATGAGCGTAGAAGTACTGATCGAAATGCTGCCGGATGGCACCATTACCAATGCCAGCGTGACCCGCTCCAGTGGCGATTCGCCATTTGATAATTCTGCCGTGCAAGCAGTGCGTAACGTCGGCCGAATTGCCGAAATGCAACAGTTGGACCGCGCCACTTTTGATCGCCTATACCGGCAGCGTCGTGCTGTCTTCAAACCGGAGGATTTAGGTCTGTGAATACCCTGATGCGTATTGTTCTGCTCGGTCTGACCTTAGTGGTCGGCACGGTGCAGGCCGCTGATCCGCTGGTGATCAGCAGTGGTACTGACCGCGCCACACCCATCGCCGTGGTGCCTTTTGGCTGGCAGGGTGGCAGCGTATTGCCCGAGGACATGGCTGAAATCATCGGCAAAGATCTGCGCAACTCCGGTGTTTTCGAGCCGATCCCGCGGCAAAATATGATCAGCCTACCGACTCAAGCCAGTGAAGTGATCTACCGCGACTGGCAAGCACTTGGCGCGCAGTATGTGCTGGTCGGCAGCATTGTACCGAACGCCGCTCGTCTGCAAATCCAGTTCGCCCTGTTCAACGTCACCACTCAGCAGCAAGTCATGACGGGCAGTGTTGGCGGCGGTGTTGATCAGCTACGTGACATGGCTCACCACATTGCTGATCAGTCGTTTGAGAAGCTGACGGGCGTCAAAGGCGCATTTTCTACCCGGATGCTTTATGTAACTGCCGAGCGCTTTTCGGTGAACAACACCCGTTACACCCTGCAGCGCTCGGACTATGACGGCGCCCGTGCGGTAACCCTGTTGCAGTCACGCGAACCGATTCTCTCGCCATCGTTTGCTCCGGACGGTCGTCGTATTGCTTATGTGTCGTTTGAGCAGAAGCGTCCGCGTATTTTCGTTCAACATATCGACACTGGGCGTCGTGAGCAGATCACCAATTTTGAAGGTTTGAATGGTGCGCCAGCGTGGTCGCCCGATGGCAATCGCTTGGCATTTGTTTTGTCCAAGGACGGTAATCCGGAAATTTATGTGATGGACATGGGCAGTCGCCAGGTTCGCCGAGTGACTAACCAGCAATCGATCGATACCGAGCCGTTCTGGGGTAAAGACGGCCAGACGCTGTACTTCACCTCGGATCGTTCCGGCAAACCACAGATCTACAAAACCAATATCAATGGCGGTTCGGCAGAGCGTGTGACCTTTATCGGTAACTACAACGCTAACCCGAAGCTTTCTGCTGATGAAAAAACCCTGGTTATGATTCACCGCCAGGATGGTTACACCGTGTTCAAGGTGGCGGCACAAGACCTGCAGCGCGGCAATTTGCGCATTCTTTCAGACACCAGTCTGGATGAGTCGCCTACTGTTGCGCCTAACGGCACCATGGTAATCTACGCCACCCGCCAGCAGGGCCGGGGAGTCTTGGTATTAGCGTCCACCAATGGACGTGTGAGGCTCCCTCTTCCTACCGCTCAAGGCGAAGTTCGAGAGCCTTCTTGGTCCCCTTACCTGAACTGATGCGGCGCTACACCTTTATTGCTGTCTGCAACACTGCTTAACACACTGGGGTTCATTAGGAGTTACATGATGGAAATGCTTAAATTTGGTAAGTTCGCCGCGCTGAGCCTGGCTCTGGCCGTTGTTGTTGGTTGCTCCTCGAAAGGCGGCGACGCTGCTGGCGAAGGCGCTACCGATCCTAACGCTGGCTATGACGCCAACAGCGGTATCGACAGCAGCCTGAGCGAAGAAGCTGCTCTGCGCGCTATCACCACTTTCTACTTCGAATACGACAGCTCCGACCTGAAGCCAGAGGCCATGCGCGCTCTGGACGTGCACGCCAAAGACCTGCAAGGCAATGGCGCTCGCGTAGTTCTGGAAGGCCACGCTGACGAGCGCGGTACTCGTGAATACAACATGGCTCTGGGCGAGCGTCGCGCCAAGGCTGTGCAGCGTTACCTGGTACTGCAGGGCGTTTCCCCAGCTCAACTGGAACTGGTTTCCTACGGTGAAGAACGCGCTATCGCCACTGGTAACGACGAGTCCTCGTGGGCTCAAAACCGTCGCGTCGAACTGCGTAAGTAATTCGATATGCGAACGTGCCAGCGTGCTTTAACCGTTTTGGCGCTCAGCCTGCCGCTTATGGCGTGGGCTGAGGTTCCCGTGGTGGATAATAATGCCGGTTACGGCAGCAGTTATCCGCCTGCTGGTTACGGTACGTCCGGCACCTCCGTCGCAACAGGGGCTGCGGCCCCTGTTACGGCGCAGGGCATGCTGTTCAACCAGTTACAGCAGATGCAGCAAGAGATCGCACAGCTGCGCGGTACGCTGGAAGAGCAACAAAATGAGATTCAGCGTCTTAAACAGGAAAGCCTGGATCGTTATCAGGATCTTGATAAGCGACTGAGTGGTGGCGCGGCAGGTGCTGCGGTCAACCAGAATTCTTCAACCGCTGGGGCAATCAATGCCAGCGGTACGCCAACCCCGCCAACCCCGCCAGCAGCGGGTCAAGCACAAACGCCGGCCAGTAACGAGCCGGCCGATCCGGCAAAGGAAAAGCTGTTTTATGAAGCGGCCTTTGATCTGATCAAGGTCAAAGACTTTGATAAGGCCAATCAGGCGTTCGCCGCATTTTTGCGCAAGTACCCTGATAGCCAGTACGCAGGTAATGCTCAGTACTGGCTGGGAGAAGTGAATTTGGCGCAAGGCGATTTACAAGGTGCGGGCCAGGCGTTTGCTCGGGTCAGTCAAACCTACCCAAGCCACACCAAGGTGCCCGATTCGCTGTTCAAGCTTGCCGATGTCGAACAGCGTCTGGGTAACAGCGACAAGGCCAAGGGTATTCTGCGGCAGGTGATTGCTCAGTATCCAGGCAGCTCGGCGGCTCAGTTGGCGCAACGTGATTTGCAGCGTTTGCCGTAGAGGCTGAGCGTGCAATAGAGAAACCCGTGCCTTGCACGGGTTTTTTGTTGCTGCTTTTCTGGCTCCATTCTGTGGCTGCTGTGCGACAAGTCTTTTATGGCCAGCCATCCCTGGCGGCCACCCTGCGGGCCGTCGCTACGCAACGTTAAAAACTGCTCCTGGCAGTTTTTTCGTATACAATCCGCGGCCCTTTTCCCGCAACGGAGGCGGACAGCCTGTTTAGCTGTCACGCCCGTGGCTGATATGCAAGAAACCCTGCGAATTACCGAGATTTTCTACTCGCTGCAGGGCGAGACGCGCACCGCCGGCTTGCCGACTGTGTTCGTTCGCCTGACCGGCTGTCCTTTGCGTTGCCAATACTGCGACACCGCCTATGCCTTTAGCGGCGGTGAAATCATGTCGCTGGATGCCATTGTCCTGCAGGTGGCGAGCTATAAGCCTCGCTATATCTGTGTGACCGGTGGCGAGCCGTTGGCGCAACCCAATTGCATTCCTTTGCTCAAGCGTCTGTGTGATGCCGGCTATGAGGTGTCGCTGGAAACCAGTGGTGCGTTGGATGTGTCGGCTGTTGATCCGCGGGTGAGTAAGGTGCTCGACCTGAAAACACCCGGATCGGCCGAAGTGGCGCGTAACCGCTACGAGAATATCGAGCTGCTGACGCCTAACGATCAGGTCAAGTTCGTGATCTGCTCGCGAGAGGACTACGACTGGGCGGTGAGTAAGCTGATCCAGTACCGACTGGATGCGCGCGTCAGCGAGGTGCTGATGTCGCCCAGTCATCACGAGCTGGACGCACGCTCGCTGGCTGAGTGGATCATTGCTGACAATCTGCCTGTGCGTTTGCAAATGCAGCTGCACAAGATTCTCTGGAATGATGAGCCGGGACATTGAGATGAGCGATAAAAAAGCGGTAATTCTGCTGTCAGGCGGTCTTGATTCCGCCACTGTTGTTGCCCTGGCCAAAGCTGAAGGCTACAGCTGTTACACCATGAGTTTTGATTATGGTCAGCGCCACCGCTCCGAATTGGATGCGGCTGAGCGGGTGGCTCGGCACTTGGGTGTGGTTGAGCACAAGGTGATTGGTTTGAACCTCAACGGCATGGGCGGCTCAGCGCTGACCGATAGCCGCATCGAGGTGCCAGAAAGCCCGACTGAAGGCATCCCGGTGACCTATGTGCCGGCACGCAACACCGTGTTTCTTTCGCTGGCATTGGGTTGGGCTGAAGTGCTGGGCGCCCGGGATATTTTTATCGGGGTCAATGCTGTGGATTACTCCGGCTACCCGGACTGTCGTCCGGAGTTTGTTGAGGCGTTTGAGCGTATGGCCAATTTGGCCACCAAGGCTGGGGTAGAGGGTCAAGGCTTCCGAATTCAGGCGCCGCTGCAAAATATGAGCAAGGCTGAGGTCGTTCGGGCGGGTATGCAGCATGGTGTGGATTACGCCTTGACTGTGTCGTGCTATCAGGCGGATGAGCAGGGAAGGGCCTGTGGCAAATGCGACAGCTGCCGTCTGCGTGCGGCGGGTTTTGCGTCGGCTGGTGTGGTTGATCCCACTCGTTATTTTTAAAAAGTTTTCGTGAAGTGTTGAATTTCTGAATTAAATCAGTATCATGCGCCTCGCGTCGGGTCGTTAGCTCAGTTGGTAGAGCAGTTGGCTTTTAACCAATTGGTCGTAGGTTCGAATCCCACACGACCCACCATATTTCCTTCTACGGAAGGACAAGAAGCCTGAAAGTTCTATTAAAGGAATTTTCGGGCTTTTTTTCATCTGTCGTTTTTATCTTGGCCACCTTTTGTGGTCAGTGTTCGTCAGCCCTCGCGCCATGCTGACGGGTATACTCGAGTTCCGCGCTGATAGACCTTCACAGGGCCTGATGACATGACGCAGATTTCCGAACGCCTGCTGGTACAAGCCCACCTCGATGCCAAGCAGCCCAAGCCGCTGACGCCTGAGCAGGAGGCTTTTTATCGCGCCGAGATCGCCGCTGAACTAAAAAAACAGAATGCGGTGTTGGTGGCGCACTACTACTGCGACCCCGTGTTGCAAGCGCTCGCTGAGGAAACCGGTGGTTGTGTTTCCGACTCCCTAGAGATGGCCCGTTTTGGTAATGCCCACCCTGCGCAAACGGTGCTGGTGGCCGGTGTCAAGTTTATGGGTGAAACGGCGAAGATTCTCAATCCAGAAAAACGCGTATTGATGCCTACGCTGGAGGCGACGTGTTCGCTCGACCTGGGTTGTCCGGTGGAAGAGTTCTCGGCGTTCTGTGACCAGCATCCGCAGCGCACGGTGGTGGTGTATGCCAATACCTCGGCGGCGGTAAAGGCGCGGGCTGATTGGGTGGTAACCTCCAGCTGCGCGGTGGAAATCGTCGAGCACCTGATGGATAACGGCGAAAGCATCATCTGGGCACCGGATCAGCATCTGGGTCGTTACATCCAGAACAAAACCGGTGCTGACATGTTGCTGTGGGACGGTGCCTGCATCGTTCACGAGGAGTTCAAGGCCAAGCAGCTGGAAGACATGATGGCGCTGTATCCGGAGGCTGCAGTATTGGTGCACCCGGAGTCGCCGACAGCGGTGATCGATCTGGCCGATGCTGTGGGTTCCACCAGTCAGCTGATTGCTGCCGCACAGAGCTTGCCGAACAAGACCTTTATCGTTGCCACTGACGCCGGCATTTTTTACAAGATGCAGCAGCTGTGCCCAGACAAGGAGTTTGTTGCCGCGCCAACGGCGGGTAACGGTGCCGCTTGCCGCAGTTGTGCACATTGCCCGTGGATGGCGATGAATACCCTACAGCGCACATTAGAGTGCCTGCGCGAGGGCAGTAACGAGGTCTTTGTCGACCCGGCATTGATCCCTAAAGCCATCAAGCCGCTCAAACGTATGCTCGACTTCACTCAGGCCGCGCGGCTCAAGCTGAGTGGCAACGCTTAAGCGATAAGCGATAAGTAAAAGCCAGGCATTTGCCTGGCTTTGTTTTTTAGTGGAGTCCAGCGCTAGCGCAGCATCTGCTCGATGATGCGCTGCTCTTCGATTAACTCACGTTGCCTGGCGTCGATGCGTGAGGCCAGTTGGAAGTTGTTGCTGGCTCGGCGCTTGGCGAAGTCGAGCTGCTCCAGCGCCTGGTTGTAGTCGCCGACTAGGGCAAAATATTCGCCGCGGGCCTGGTGCAGACCAATGGTGTTACCGCTCAGGCCGCGTACTTCTGCCACCTGGTACCAAACGTCCGGGTCTTTGCCACGGCTTTTCAGCATGTCATCAAGCGCGCGCTCTGCTTCTTGGGTGCGCGCCTGCTTCATCAGCAGGTCGATGTGTGCTTGGTTCACCGGGTAGTTGTTTGGGTACAGGCTCAGTAAGCGGTCGACGCGACTCTGAGCATCACTCAAGCGATTGGCGGCCATGTCCAGTTCTACCTGGGCCAGGTTATAGCTCACATCGTTGGGTGAGGTATCCAATAACGGTTGCAGCGTCTCGCGGGCCTGTTTGTGTTGGCCGCTTTTGATCTGTGCGATGGCCAGCCCATAGCGTGCGGCTTCCATCTTCGGGTTTTCGTCGAGCATATTGCGAAAGCGTTTAGCGGCTAACCCAGGGGTTTCTTCGTAGGTCAGCTGCACGCGAGCACGCATTAGCTGGTAGCGCACGCTATCAGTGATGCCTTCTGCGGCGTATTGCTCGGCACGGTTGCGAGTGTCGGCGATACGCGACTCTGATACCGGGTGCGTCAGAAGAAATTCGGGCGGCTTACGGTCGTAGCGATACTGGCGCATCAGGCGTTCGAACATGCTGGGCATGGCGCGCGGATCAAAACCGGCCTTCTCCAGGTTAACCAGGCCGATGCGATCAGCCTCTTGCTCGTTCTGCCGGGAGAAGCGTCGCTGTTCTTGCATGGCGGCGGCCTGCGTGGAGGCAATAGCCGCAATGCCCAGGTCGCCTGCACCCGCCGCAGCGGCAATAATCCCCGCAAGCATGCCGGCCATTACCGGTATTTGCATGCGTTGCTGAGCTTCCAGTCCGCGCGCGAAGTGGCGCTGCGACAAGTGCGCCAATTCGTGCGCCATGACCGAGGCGTATTCAGCCTCGGTCTGAGCATACAAAAACAGCCCGCCGTTTACCCCGACAATACCGCCGGGTGCGGCAAACGCGTTGATCTGCGGACTGTTGAGCATAACGAACTCTAAGCGCCGGTCCTGCAGTTGGCTGGTTTCGCTCAGGCGGTACACGCTGGTTTCGACGAAGTCCTTGAGTTGCGGGTCGTCGAGCTGGCTGACTTGGCCGCGCACCAAGCTCAGCCAGGCGCGCCCGAGCTGGTGTTCTTGTTGCGGTGAAACAATGGACGAACTGGCATCGCCAAGGGAGGGCAGGTCACTGGCCATGGCGGGGGTTGCCAGCAGGCAGGCCAGCGTCAACAGGGTAGGGCGCAGAAGGCTCATGCACAAAGCTCATGTTGAACAAAGGCGCTACTGTAGCTGGCCGGAAGCGGTGCTGGCCAGGGTTGTGCGGCCTTGGGTATCCTTGCGGCCCTCTTGGAGTAACTCAATGACTGATATGCAATGGCGTGCCGAGGACTTCGATGCGCAACTGGACGTCTGTGGTCTTAACTGTCCGCTTCCCTTACTCAAGGCCAAGCTGGAGCTTAATCGCCTTGCCAGTGGCGCTGTGCTTATGGTCGAGGCCACTGATGCGGGTTCGCAGCGCGATTTTCGTGCCTTCGCCAATCTGGCGGGGCATAGCCTGTTGCGCGAAGAGGTTGAGGCAGGTGTTTACCGTTACTGGTTACGTAAGGCTTAGATTTTTACAGTAAGTACAGAATTTGAGGTGGCATAACTCCGCTGCTGCCCTAGGAAACAGGAGTGACAATGTTCAAGGTGTTGCAGGATTGGTTGCATCGTTATTTCTCCGACGAGCAGGCGGTGGTGCTGGCGTTGCTGTTGATCGTCGGTTTCGCTGCCATTCTGACTTTGGGCGGTATGTTGGCCCCTGTGTTGACCGGTTTAGTGCTCGCGTTTTTGATGCAGGGTTTGGTTAACGCTTTTGAGCGCATGCGCTTGCCACATGTGGCGGCGGTCTGGCTGGTGTTCACTTTGTTTATGAGCATGCTGGCCTTGTTTATGCTGGTCCTGATGCCATTGCTCTGGCAGCAGCTGAGTACCTTGTTCAACGAGCTGCCGCGTATGGCCACAGAGTGGCAGTCGGTGTTTATGTTGTTACCGCAGCGCTACCCGAATCTGATCAGTGATGCGCAGATCGTACAGCTGATCGGCAGTTTGCGAGGGGAGGCGGGCAAGTTCGGCCAATGGGCGCTGTCATTCTCTCTGTCCAGTTTACCGATGCTGGTCAGCATCATGATCTACCTAGTGCTGGTGCCGATTCTGGTGTTCTTCTTTCTCAAGGATCGCGAGGTTATTAGTCAATGGTTTCGCGGCTACCTGCCGCGTGAACGTGCGCTGATTACCCGGGTGGCGGAGGAGATGAACACGCAAATCGCCAACTATATCCGCGGCAAGGTGATCGAAATCATCATCTGCGGCGTGGTCACCTACATCGCGTTCGTTTACATGGGGCTTAACTACGCGGCGCTGCTGGCTTTGTTGGTCGGTTTGTCGGTGGTGGTGCCTTATATCGGCGCGGTGGTAGTGACGGTGCCGGTGGCGCTGATTGGCCTGTTTCAATGGGGCTTCGCTGACCAGTTTATCTACCTGATGGTGGTCTACGGCATCATTCAGGCGCTTGATGGCAATGTGCTGGTGCCGCTGTTGTTTTCTGAGGCAGTCAACCTGCATCCGGTGGCAATTATCTGCGCCGTACTGTTATTTGGTGGCATGTGGGGCTTCTGGGGGGTGTTTTTCGCCATCCCGCTGGCGACCTTGTTCAAGGCGGTGATCGATGCCTGGCCGCGCAGCGAGCCAGTGGTTATGCCGTAGCGCGCAGGCATAAAAAAGCCGGTCAGTTGACCGGCTTTTTTATTGCGCCAATGCTCAGGTCTTATGCAGTGCCTGAGCGGCGGCCAGTACGGCATCAACATGGCCTGGTACTTTAACGCCACGCCACTCTTGGCGTAGCACACCTTCTTTGTCGATCAAGAAGGTGCTGCGATCAACGCCCAGGTATTCCTTGCCGTAGAGCTTCTTAAGCTTGATTACATCGAACAGCTGGCACACAACCTCTTCCTTGTCGCTAATCAGCTCGAAGGGGAACGCTTGCTTGCACTTGAAGTTCTCGTGGGATTTCAGGCTGTCGCGTGAAACACCGAAGACCAGTGTATTGGCCGCCTGAAACGCCGGGTATTGATCGCGAAAGCCCTGGCCTTCGGTGGTGCAACCCGGGGTGCTGTCTTTCGGGTAGAAGTAGATCACCACTTGTTGGCCTTGGAGTGCGGACAACTGGATGGTCTGGCCGCTGGTGGCTTGCGCCTGGAAGTCGGCAACCGGTGTATCAATTGCTACGGCCATAACGTGCTCCTTACGGGGTCTGTGGGCGCCAAGGTTCAATCAGGGCATCCAAGTTCAGCGCATCGGCAAAGTCGAGAAACTGATCGCGCAACCAACTGATCTGCGTGCCGGCCGGCAGGGTGACGGTCAGCGTGGCATTGAGCATGGTGCCGCCGGTCTGCGGAGCCAGGTAGGTGTCGCAGGTAAGGTTTTCCAGTTCGACGTGATGGTCAATAAAAAACTGACACAGCTCATTGAGAATATCCGGGCGATAGACCGAGCTGACATAGGCCACATAAGGCAGCGCTTGTGGGCGGATGTCTGACGCGGCGCTACGAATCAGATTGACCGAGAAGCTGTGCTTCTTCGCCAAGGCAGGCAGGGTCGCTTCCAGGCGCGCCAGGGCATCCCAGCTGCCGGATATCTGCAATACCAACGCACTGTACTCACCATGCCGGCTCAGACGAGTGCTGACCACGGCGCAACGGTTTTCATGGCTGGTACGGCAGAGCACGTTGGTCAGCTCCATGGCGTTAGGGCCGAGGGCGCTGATAAGCAGAAATTGTTCGCGAACTGGGGGGGTGGACATGCAGCCTTCCTAAAACAGTAAACGATCAGCCCGAGTACGCAGGGCTGATCAAAGCCCGAAGGGTAGCGAAAAGCACCGCTCAGGGGAATGCCGGAAGGCTGGTCGGTGAGGAATCTGCTGTGTTTAGCCAATAAAGATTGTATACGCGTTGCCGAGGTACTTTGCTTGTGCAAGGCAGGTGGCCCCAGTACCATTACCGCTCTCTTTTTCCGGCAGGAGCGGTTGCATGATTGCGGGCAGTATGGTGGCACTGGTTACGCCCATGGATGCACAAGGTGGTCTTGATTGGGACAGCCTGAGCAAACTGGTGGATTTCCACCTGCAAGAGGGCACCAACGCCATCGTCGCGGTCGGCACAACCGGCGAGTCGGCGACCCTTGAGGTGCCTGAACACATCGAAGTCATTCGTCGAATTGTCGCTCAAGTGGCTGGCCGCATCCCGGTGATTGCCGGTACCGGCGGTAACTCCACTCGTGAATCGGTCGAGTTGACCCGCGCGGCCAAGGACGTTGGTGCCGACGCCTGTCTGCTGGTCACGCCGTATTACAACAAGCCGACCCAAGAAGGCCTGTACCTACACTTCCGCCACATCGCCGAATCGGTGGCCATTCCGCAGATTCTCTACAACGTGCCGGGCCGTACGGTCTGCGACATGCTGCCGGAAACCGTCGAACGTCTGGCCAAGATCGACAACATCATTGGTATCAAAGAAGCCACGGGTGACCTGCAACGCGGCCAGGAAGTACTGGACCGTGTGAGCAAGGACTTCCTCGTCTATTCAGGTGATGATGCCACTGCTGTCGAGCTGATGCTGATGGGTGGCAAAGGCAATATTTCAGTCACCGCTAACGTCGCACCGCGCGCGATGAGCGATCTGTGCGCCGCCGCTATGCGTGGTGAAACAGCCATCGCTCGTGCCATCAACGATCGTTTGATGCCGCTGCACAAAGCGCTGTTTATCGAATCTAACCCGATTCCGGTGAAATGGGCTCTGCATGAAATGGGTTTGATGCCGGACGGTATTCGTCTGCCACTGACCTGGCTCAGCCCACGTTGTCATGACCCGCTGCGTCAGGCCCTGCGCCAGTCCGGCGTATTGGTTTAATTGAGGAATTACGACGCATGAAGCGAATCACCGGACTCTCTGCACTGGCCCTGATCATTGCCGGTACCAGTGGCTGTGGCTGGATTTATGGCGAAAACGGTTATTTCCGTGACCGTGGCAGTGACTACCTCGAAGCCCGTCAGACGGCTACGATGCAGCTGCCGCCTAATGTCGACGCCAAGCGCATCGACCCGCTGCTGCCCGTACCTCAGCAAGTGGCGACCACTACAGATAAAGACGAATACATCGTGCCACGCCCGCAGGCGCTAGCACTAGCGGGTGATGCCAGCGAGTTCAGCTTGCAGAAGAGTGGCGAGTCGCGTTGGGTTGTGGCACAGCGTGTGCCGGCTGAAGTTTGGCCTGTGGCGCGTCAATTCTTTGCTGATAACGGCTTTCAAATTGCCGAAGAGCGTCCGCAAACGGGTGAATTCAGCACTACTTGGCAGCGTTTTGATGCCCTGTCTGATTCCATGGCACGTCGTCTGAGCAGCCGCGTATCTGGTGTCTCTCCGGATGCTGAAACCCGTGTGCGGGTGCGCATTGAGCCAGGCGTGCAGCGTAATACCAGTGAAATCTTTGTGGTTAGCGCCGAGCGTCCCGCCGGTAGCACGGCCGATGTAGCGTTCACCAACCGCAGCAGCAACCCTAGCTTGGACGCTGCATTGCTGGATGAAATGCTCGTGACCCTGGCGCGCAGCGCCGAGCAGGGTGGCTCTGTATCACTCTTGGCCGCGCGTGATTACGATGCACCTAACCGCGTCAGCTTGTCTGAAGACGGTAACGGTAACCCAGTGCTGAGTCTGGGGGCTGACTTCGACCGTGCCTGGTCTGGCGTTGGTCGCTCCTTGGAAATGGCTGATGTGCGCATTGATGACATCAACCGCAGCCTGGGTGTGTATTACATTAACTTGGCCGAGCGGGCGCAAAAGCCGGATGACCAGCCAGGCTTCTTCGGCAAGGTGTTTGGTAGCCAAGCGAGCAAAGAAGAAATTGACGCCCGCGCCGAGCGTTATCAGGTGCGTTTGACGACCGTTGGCGAAAGTGTGCAGGTCACCGTGGAAAAAGACCTCAACACCAATGCCCCAGCCGATTTGGCGCGCAAGGTGCTGGACCTGATCCAGGAAAACCTTGGCTGATAGCAGGCAGCTGCTGCAACGGCATTACCAATAGGCGAAACCCGGTGGGTTTCGCCTGTTTTGTTTACCAAAGGCGGAAATTCCGACATGAGCACAGCCACCACCCTGAGCCTGAAGAAAATCTATTCGGGCAAAGTCCGTGATCTTTACGAGATCGACGACAAACGCATGTTGATGGTCGCCACCGACCGCCTGTCTGCGTTCGACGTGATCCTTGCCGAGCCTATTCCGGAGAAGGGCAAGATCCTCACCTCTATCTCCAACTTTTGGTTCGACAAACTGGCGCATCTGGTACCCAACCACTTTACTGGCGACAAAGTCGAAGACATCGTCCCGGCCGCCGAGCTGCCGCTGGTGGAAGGCCGCGCAGTGGTGGCCAAGCGTCTTAAGCCGGTCGCGGTGGAAGCCATCGTACGTGGCTATATTGTCGGCTCCGGCTGGAAGGAATATCAAAAGAGCGGCACCGTCTGCGGTATCCAGTTGCCAGCGGGCCTAAAAGAGGCGGCCAAATTGCCGCAGCCGATCTTCACCCCTTCGACCAAAGCCGCCGTGGGCGACCACGACGAGAACATCAGTTTCGAGCAATGCGAAGCGATCATCGGCGCAGAGCTGGCGGCCAAAGTGCGCGACACCGCCATTGCCCTATACAGCGCAGCGGTTGAATACGCAGCCACACGCGGCATCATCATCGCCGACACCAAGTTCGAATTCGGCCTGGACGACGATGGCACCCTGACCCTGATGGA
Source organism: Pseudomonas leptonychotis (assembly GCF_004920405.1). Taxonomy (NCBI): domain Bacteria; kingdom Pseudomonadati; phylum Pseudomonadota; class Gammaproteobacteria; order Pseudomonadales; family Pseudomonadaceae; genus Pseudomonas; species Pseudomonas leptonychotis. The sequence goes on along the minus strand of NZ_RFLV01000002.1, from coordinate 613,147 downwards.
CGAAGCCCTGACCCCAGATTCAAGCCGCTTCTGGCCGGCGGACAGTTATGAAGAAGGTAAGAATCCGCCGAGCTTCGACAAGCAGTTCGTACGAGACTGGCTGGAGTCCACCGGCTGGAATAAAGAGCCGCCAGCCCCAGCGGTGCCAGCTGATGTGGCGCAGAAAACAGCCGATAAATACCGTGAAGCTTTGACTCGACTGACTGTCTAAGCATGGCTTGTTAAGCGTTTCCATTACACAAAAAGGGGCACTGCGATGTCCTTTTTATGGGTGATGATTCAGCCTGTTGTCACCTTGGCTTGGCTCCTGCACATGGATTTTGATCGCAAGCACCTGAAAGCATGCGAAAAAAATCGAAACTGGGTTTTGCCAAACGCACCACAACTGCTATCATGCGCGCCGCCACGGGAAGATGCCGGAGTGGCCGAACGGGACGGATTCGAAATCCGTTGTGTTAGCGATAGCACCTAGGGTTCAAATCCCTATCTTCCCGCCATATTGCAGTACCTAAACCCCTGATTTTCCTAGTGAAGTCAGGGGTTTTTCGTTTCTGGCATTCGGTCACTGTCGAAAAAGTGTCGAAGCCACTCAACATTGTTAGGGGAAAGGGATGATCCTGAAGCTATTCAAACCCAGCTGGCGAAAAGTGCTGGTTACCGTCTGCCTTTACGGGATGGTTGGTCTTAGCAGTGATTTAGATAAGGTTGCCCGCAAGGTTGCCCGTGAGGAGCTGGCAGCAACTGTTTTAGGCCAACGCTTTAAGGAAGATATTGAGCGCATCTATAAAGAGGTGCGCTGTGAAGCTAACGAACAGGTTGCGCAGGCTCGTGTGCAGCTTATGGACGAAATGAGAGAGCAAGATCTAGCGGACACGCTTGAGTTTAAAGCCTCGTTTATCTCCGGGCTGATCACGACCACATTGCTTGTTTTCTGCTACCTGCTCGCATGCATAGCGTGCACTGGCGCAGTGATTCGCTTGCGAGAGAAGCCCGAATCCATATAGGTCTTGCTGCTACTAAGCGCTTGCAGCCATTGCTATCTCGACTCCCGTTACAGGCCCAAGCCTGACCGCATCCTGCAGGTGATCCGGCGATAAGTGTGCGTAGCGCATCGTCATGGCCAGCGACGTGTGGCCGAGGATCTTCTGCAGCGTAAGGATGTTTCCGCCGTTCATGATGAAGTGCGATGCAAAGGTATGGCGCAGCACGTGTGATGACTGCCCGGCAGGCAGTACCAGGCCTGATGCCTTCAACGTCTTATCGAAGCTGTTAAGGCAGTTGGAAAACAGCCCGTGAGCGGTAAAGTGCGCGTTTAGTTGCTGTTCCAGCTCTGCGCTTATCGGGATGGACCGAGCACGCTTTGATTTGGTGTTCACAAAGGTCACTGCGCCATTGCGTACCCGCTGCGGCACCAAGCCCTGAGCCTCGCTCCAGCGTGAACCGGTTGCCAGGCATATCAGCGCCACCATATGCACATGCGGCGTTTTACAGCGCGTCCTGATGGTTTCAAACAGCGTGGTGATCTGCTCATCATTCAGATACGTCAGTTCACGCTCCTGCAGCTTGAGTGGCTTAACGCGTATGAGCGGATTTGGGTAGTCGATCTCGCCTTGCTGCAGCAGCTCGTTGAATACAGCACGCAGATAACCCGGGCGGTTATTCAGCGTCTTGCCATTGGCACCGCCGGCCAACTGCTGCGCCCGGTACTCGGTGTAGTGATGGGCACTGAAAATGATCGCCACCGGATCTCCGAGATCCGCCACCAGCTGCACTAACAGCTTTCTACGGTTCTCACCGTCCGCCAGCGCATGCCCATGCAGCAATGCCCAACGCGCCACCAGCTTGCTAAGCCGGCGTTTATCCTTCGGCTTTAGATTCCAGTCCGGGTTCTGCGCCAAGCGCTCCCGCACCATCGCCTCAAACCGCACAGCTTCCGCTTTGGTCTTAAACCGCCGCCGAAAGCGCTTGCCCTTCACTGGCTCCACGTCAGCGAACCAGCGCCCGTCTTCTTGTTTTACGATGCTCATAAAAAAGCCCTCTAGTTAGATAGAAGGCTTTTAGTCGACAACGCTTAATCAGAAAAGCGGCTTAGAACACCCATTGCACACGCCTGCACACTCGTAGAAATTATCTACTTGTTTTTAGCTTCGTCGCTCTTTGAATTCTTCCGTACTATCGCTCGAATATACTTATTCTGAATCTGAAAACGGTACGTTCCACCGGCTTTAGACTCAACCCTAGCAAGAGTGTAATCACCCATGCTCCATATAATATATGCGTCAGTCAATTCGCATTTGTCATTTATTTCAATTGGAAAATTTTTGATTTCGCAAAAGTCTTTAGTAAGCATAAGGCTAGTGGCTGTATAGTTCCCTAGGCTAAGCATGTTAACAAACTTACTTGGGAAACTTGTTAAAACTCCACCGTAGAAAAGTATCACGAAAGAGAAAGCTACACATGCGTAAAGCAAGTAGCGAATGCCTCCAAGGACAGCAATGCATGATACTGAAATAACTAGAGAAACGAATAAAGTTCCGATTATAACTGTTGCTAACTGGGCGAACTCTCCGTCAATGTTGAGTATTGATTCTTTAGTGGCCAGGAAAATAGTTATTATCGAGAAATTTGACATGAATGTTGCGACGGCTAATGTAAAGAATAAAGCAAATACACTACTAGCTTGAAACTCTAGCTTATAGCTAGAGATGGCACAAAATATTAAGCTTATAAACAAAGGCGTGGTGAGAAATATTGGTGTGTAGTGATCATGGAACCGATAGGCTGCCAGCCAATTTAAAAGCCCGCAAAGTAATACTGGGTAGAATATAAATATTCTGTAGACGAAAAACATCTGAGCTTTGTCTTCGCTTTCGTCTGGTTTTATAAAATGTAGCTTAAGCTTTTTTTGGGTTTTTTCATGAGAGAGCAAGATGCTTTTGTATATATATCCTGGCACTGCCAAAGCTAAGGCGATTGAAAGAATTAAGAGCACACCTATTACAAAGGCAAATATCAATAGAGAGCTAAACTGCAAGATGTCAAAGCTTGGATAGAATCCTTGCTTTACAAAATACGAAAGAAATATAGAAAGCCCTATAACGGGCGGAGCTATTGTTAAAATCTCTTTAAGATGCTTTAGGGCAAAAGACTCGAATTTGGATATTGCTTTATCAATCGCGTCTTCTTCAATCTTTGTATTGTTGCTCAAGTTTTCTTCCTTGAAATTTATTCGCAGTATTTTTGAATGCTTTCTTGTGATTTTTCCGTAGGCGCAGTGGTGTGTTGCTGCATCCAGAATCGGCATTGTGGGCTGGTTATGCGTTGTTCTTTTGCGGTTTGAGCCTGGGCTTCGGCTTGATCGCGTTGGCGTTTGGCTTGGTTCTGGTTGAACTGCTCAAACATCTGCGCGCTTGCGTCAACCTGGGGGCGTGCGGGAGTGGTTTGGAAGACTTCGCCCATCTGCCGGAGTGCAGAGTTAACCTGGCGGATCTGTTGCTCTTCGTAGACCTTGTAGATCAGGGCGCAGGTGATGAGGATTGCCATAAAGCCCAGCCATAACCCGACAGCAATGCTGCCTACCAGCATCCATGGGTTAACGGTGATGAAAAGTTCGCGGCGTCTCAGTCTGTATGGCATGGGGCTTCCTTGGTGCTTGCTGTCCTTGGCTTTGCCGGAGCTTACCGCATAAGCACGACTGCCCCAACGTACCTGCACACGAGAAAGGCAGGATCCTGTGGTGAACGTCCACCCAACCAGCCAGGCGCTTTTGGGCGCATGCGCGAGGTACGAGCGCAGCGCCACAAGCGCCTGGCCAGACGACCCTGTAGCACGTCTTTAAACAATCCCTTTGACAGCACACAACAGCACAGACGGACATAGAAGAATGAAACCAGCACGCGATCTGATCCGGATTCACTTCGACGAAACCGGCAACTTCAATGAATCACCTACTGGTCGCTATTTCCTGGACCAAGGTAACGGTGCTTTTATCGACATGACCCGAATTAACATCCTCGGTTGTCATGTCGATGCGGTTCGTCAGCTTTATCGAGGCGTATCCGTCCGGAGATCTTCGCGCTGTTCGAAGGTACGGATCGGGTTAACTTTGCTGGTAAGCAATGGGCACCAGGTAGGGTAGGGCGAGACGCGGGTTATCAGTACAAACTTCAGAATGCGGATCTAGGCTTGATCTTGCTTATCAAAAACTACAACGTCAAAGCCGACTCACCAGGCCCACACCTCAAGATCGAAGTCAGCCCCCACCTGATCGAGCAGCACTCACCGAAACAGCTACAACAGATCCTCGATGAGTTGGCAGGCCAGGTACTGGCTGCACTTGAAATAACCCAGTGTGTTGTTCACTTGGCAGTCGATTTCCAAGGCTGGACGCCACCTGCAGACCTCGTGCCTCGTATGCGCTGCAAGTCCCGTAACGTCCGCGAGTTCGACGGCATAGGCAGCATCATCTTTGATGAAATGGCCGCAAGCTACAGTCGTCGGCAGTCCTTCCTGTTTGGCTCTGCAGCAGCCTTACAGTGCGCGATTTACAACAAAACTAAGCAAGCCAAAGCCGTTGATAAGCTCGACTATTGGGAAAACCGCTGGCGTGATGGTGACAACCCCTTCGAGGATGAAATCGGCAACTATGACCCGAAACTTGATGTATACCGGGTTGAGTTTCGCTTCCATCACTCCGTTGTCGAGCAGTTCGCCCAGGGTTCCCATAACAGCAGTGGTGAGATCCTCAACTCATGCAACTACGCAGAGTTAGCAACCCCCCTGCAGGGCCTTTATGCCTACGGTCTAGATACCTTCAAGCTTCTGCATCGTGTTGCCTACACAGATCCGCTGTGGACCATCCTACGCAGCGAAACTCGTTTTCTAGCCCCTGTTGATCGCTTCGTTTATCGCCGCTACTACAAAACGGCCAGGGGTTTCTCGGGAAAGAACATCGAGCTGGAGCTAGGCAGCGCCATCACGCTCTTTGCCCGTAATCGCATGGACTTTGCGTCCTGCTGGGCAGCCCCCAAGTCGTTGCCAGTGTTCCACCTCGTAGAAGAGTACTACCGCGAGAAAGGCAGACCACAGACCTGGCTCAAGAAGCACTTGGCGAAAAAGCTAGAAGAGCGCTATGTGCGTTATGGTTTAAGGGGATGACGCTACTTTAGCGTTAGAATCCATCTTAAAAATACTCTCGAGTTCAGGTTTGGCTCTTGCCCATTCTTTTTTGTGTTTTATTAGAGATAAGAATTTTGCGGTGGCCACCTTTGCGGCATCTATAGATTTCTTGTTTTTAGATAAAGCTGCATCACTTCGGCAGTGCTCGTCTTCTCCTAAGTATTGATAGAACTCAACTATATCACCAATCCCGCCCACTCTTTTTACATGACTTGCAGAGAAGCTATCTTGAATTATATGTGCAATGGACCCTGCGGCGATATATTGGATGGCTGTTTCTCCGTCAGGCAGGCTCCTGTATTTCCTTTTCATGTCAAATACGTCTACTACTTGGCATTCCTTTGTTCCGGATTCTTTGCTGTTTATACCGCATCCTACATTGCCGAAGTATTTGTCAAAATAGGTTTCTTTTCTTGTTGTATTTATCGGTATATCTCCGATAGCTACTTTATAAGTGTTTTCTATCCATAGCATTAATTCGTTATACGTTTCTTCGTTGCTGCTTAGTTTTCCATTGGAGTTAGAGCGCATTGCATGCAGGAAGGAAAGATCTCCATAGTGGCTGCGATGAGTTAAATTGGTTTTTCTCGACATGCCTTTCAGTATTGTGACAAAGTATGTGATTTCTAATCCTCCCCCTCGTAGCAGATGTTCAGGATCATCATTCCACTGTGCTCCAGAGAGTAAGGGGTAGTATTCTGATTTTCCACGCAACACTGTGCCGTTAATTTGAAAGGCATCGCGAGTTATAACTTCATGGACAGGCTGGTTATCTCCTCTCCGATAATAACCGTAATACTCTTGACAGGATTTATTTCCTGCTGAGTCATAGTCTAAATACCACGTGTTTGCATTTTTGAATTCCTGATTTAATGGTAAGTCTCTAGGTTTTATTTCAAAAGCGTTTGCGCTGGTAGCGATTGCCACTAACACAATGATATAAAATCCCTTTTCCATAATCATTGACTCTCAAGGGCTTTGACTGTGCCGGATAGTGACTTGAATCGTTCTTCCGCTTCGGTGCATGCGAGAGCGTTTCTATCCTCATCGCACTGAACCTCTATTTCCGCGGATAGTGATGTGAGATTACTTTTAAGCCTGCTAAGTTTTCGTGAGTCGCTTTCTTGGCTGCCTTCGTCAAGCGCTAGCCTTAAACCATCCATAAATGAACATGAGTAATGGAATTTATAAAAATCATTCAGCGCGCGGCTTGTTGGATATTGTTTCACGTTTTGACTGTCTAACTTTGTATTGATTTCTTCTGCTTTGGTTTCTCTGAGTTCAACGATTTTTTTATCGATTGAGCTAACTAGTGCTTGCTTATATATGGTCTCATTGCCAAGTGAGCGCTCCGCGTTTGAAAATAGCGCTAAGGCGGATAGAATACTTTTCCCTGTTTGGGCCGTAGCAACTGTGGCTGCACCTGCAAATATGTTAGTGAATGTTCCGGTTGTTACGTTGAAGCTTGCATCGTTTCCATATATTGAGCGGCGGTGCTCTGTGCAAAGATTTTCAGAAGCCAATGCGAGAGAGGATATAGCGTTGTTTCTTTCTGCAGTGCAAGTGGCTTCGCTTCCTGTGGCTACTGGGTTTTTCATGCAAGCGGCGGTTATTATGTTTTCGTTAATTAAGGCTTTTTTTATGTCCGAGTAAGGCTTTAAGGTTTCTGAAGTTATTTCTTTGTTTGAATAACCTGAATAAAGATCTTTTTTTGTGAACATTCCGCATCCAGATAGGAATGCGGCAATAAGTAAAAGTGAACTTCTCAGCATGTCTAACTTCCTTGTATATAGGGTTTGTGATGATTTTTGTGCCATGGCTGTGCCACTACAGCTGTCAGCATAGACTGTCGAAAAAAAGTCGCAAATATTGTGTTACTTAGTGAGATATTGTGCGGATGGGGCGAGCTAAGCTATTGATATTGCTGGTAGTGTGCTTTTGTGTGCAGTTCAGCGTAGGATTGAAATCCCTATCTTTCCGCCATATAGCTGTATTTAAGCCCCTGATTTCCTAGTGAAGTCAGGGGTTTTTGGTTTCTGGTATTTGGGCACTGTCGATAGTGGGACAAGGCAAACTCTCTGCCTGATATTGAATACGCAAACGACCTATAGGATGCTTTGCCGCTGGGTATCGAGCCTCTAGATTGTGCCGACTTATCATAAAAGGACTTACGAATGTTCTGTCGCAAGCTGCTTCCTCTCTTGCTTCTGTGCACTGCAACGACAGCGCAAGCTCAGATCTACAAATGGGTTGATGAGAGCGGTCAAAAACACTTCAGCACCCAGCCCCCAGTTGCCCAGCCGAATGTCGAGCCGGTAAAGATCAACCAAGGCTATGTTGGTGACGATCTCCCAATAGCGGAGACGGAGGCTGAGCCTTCAGAAAGCAAACCTACCGCCTCAGCTAAGGTCTCTAAAAAAGAAATGTGCGGCAGCGCAATGCGTTGGACTGCTATCGATATCGATAACCTGAAGGACATTGCAAGAGAGAAGAAGCAATCCGGAAAGGCATCAGCAGCTGAGTATGACAAAGGCATAAAAAGTTTAGATACCGTCAACAAGCAGATAACCATGCAAGACTGCATTACAAGCTCAGGCGAAGATCAGAAAAATTATGAGTGCCTTTCTAAAGGTGCCGGTATTTTGGTCTGTTCAGGCCTAATGGCAGAAGCGTTTAAAGAGGCGTCTAAGCGCGCGCAAAAACCCTAAGCGCTCGGCCACTGCCTGAAGAATTGTTCAAAGTCAGCAATAGGTCCAAAGCGCAAAGCATCCTGCAAATGATCCGGCGTCAAGTGTGCATAGCGCATCGTCATAGCCAGCGATGTGTGGCCTAGGATTTTCTGCAAGGTCAGTATGTTTCCTCCGTTCATCACGAAACGACTGGAGAGCGTATGCAGTAGCACGTGGAATGACTGGCCAGCAGGAACAGGTATTTTTGATGCGCCTAGGGTCTTATCGAAGCTGTTGAGGCAGTTGCTGAACAAGCCGTTCCGCTTAAAGTGGTCTTGAATTCGAGTTTCTAGCATGGCGTCTATCGGAGCGGCCCGAACGATTCGATTTTTAATGCCTGGTCGAGGTTTTTGCATCAACTCGATAATCGTGTTGCACTCAGCCCCTGCAACCATCGACTTGTGCTGAGCCAGTCAGTGCGAAGAAGGGCGCTCGCCCACCTACTTCACGCTTTCTCTGCACACAGTTGTGATGAACCATCACGAGGTGAGCCTGTTTACTGCTCACATCCAATTCAGAATAGAAGTCATGCACGCATTGTTTAAAACGTATACCGAGTCGTCTCTGATACTCCGTATCACCCTCGCGCTGATATTGGGTGTCGCCGTGGGGCTGTTTGCTGGGCAAGAAGTCGTTGACTGGTTTGCTCCCTTTGGCGAGCTTCTCTTGAGGTTGCTGAAGTTTCTGATCGTCCCCATTGTTCTGTTTACCCTGATCGTAGGTGTAAACCAGGGCGATGCAGGAGGAGTAGGGCGTCTGGGCAGGAAAACCATTGTCTGGTATCTGCTGACAACCGCCATAGCCATGATTGTAGGCATCGCCGTAGCATCAGTACTGTCTCCGGGCACCGGTATGCAGGTTGCGAACGAGGCTACGGTTGATGTGAATAGTCAGGCAAGCATCGTTCAGGTCCTGCTGAGCATCGTTCCGGACAATCTTTTTGCCGCCTTTGTTCAGATGAACATGCTGGGCATTATCTTTACTGCCGTGACCTTTGGCCTTGCTTTGCTAAAGCTGCGTGAGTCCCCGGTTCATGGCGATGCCGCCAGGCAGGTGTTGAAGGTTGTCGAGGGGCTCAACGCCGCAACCATGATGATCATGCGCGGCGTACTGCATTACTTGCCTATAGGCATATTCGCTATCGTAGCCGGTACTGTGGCAAAGCAAGGAACCGCTACGATTACATCCTTGGCCGGCATGGTAATGGTGCTGTATATCGCCTTGTTCGTGCATGCAGGTCTCTATTGCTTGGCCATGCTTGTTTCGGGCGTCAAAGTCGGCAACTTTATTCGGTATGCAAGGACCCCCATCGTTACAGCCTTCGCCACTCAGAGTAGTTCGGGCACATTGCCGATTACCATGAACGCTGCCAGTAACATGGGGCTTTCTCACCGAGCGTATAGCTTCATTTTGCCTCTCGGTGCCACGATCAACATGGATGGGGCGGCAATCAGGATCGCGATCTCGGCCGTCTTTGCGGCCAACGTGATGGGTGTGCCGCTCGACCTGATGCAGATGGTACAAATCGTAATTGTGGGGACTTTGGCCACCATAGGTACTGCTGGTGTGCCAGGTGCCGGAATCATCATGATTGCCACTGTATTCGCACAGGTGGGCTTGCCGATCGAGACAGTTGCCTTGCTCGCCGCGATCGATTCGCTGGTTGGCATGGGCGCGACAGCCTTGAATGTGACCGGTGACTTGGTGGGGGCTGCGATCATTAGTCGCAATGAAAAAGACGAAGCCATTGAGTAAATGTCCAGCGGACAAAATGAGCTGAGCGTCCACGTTTCAGCTCAGGCTTCAATGCTTAGCGTCTGTTCAGAAGAGCAATCAGGTGTGCATGCGCGTCTTCAATCAATGCCTGCTTGTGTCCGTGGGTTAATAGGTTTGGCGCCTTGCCAGCTATTGTTTTTCTGCTGCCTATACGACTCATACACTGAAGCGCGGTAGAGCCAGAAAGAAACCCTATAGTCCTACCTTTTGCGCTATCCCTGCTCTATAAACGCACTGTATTACCTCGCTACTAGGGTGAGGCTATGGCCATAGAACAATAAGGGTAGGCAATTATGTTGGGTAATTTAGGGTTGTTTGTAGGGCTAGCATTACTAATCTGGATGGCTCTGCGCGGAATCAATATTTTAATTGCCGCGCTGGCTTGTTCGCTGGTGATTGCGCTAACCAACGACCTTGAGATACCCAAAACGCTACTTGAGTATTTTCCCTTTGGGCCGCTGGGGGCGTTCTCTTTCGCGGGTAAATTTTTCGTATTGTTTCTCTGTGGTGCGATCTTCGGCAAGGTGATGGCCGCGAGTCAGGCCGCCAGCAGCATTGCTCAGGCAATTACCCGTACCTTGGGTATTCGGCGCACGTTGTGGGTGACGGTTGCGGTCTGTGCCTTGCTGACCTATGGCGGCGTAGTCGTGTTTGTGGTGATTTTCACCATGTATCCACTGGGCATTACCCTCATGCGTGAGGCTAATTTACCTAAACGGCTGTTCTGCGCCGCGGCTGCACTCGGTTCAGGTACGTTCACCATGACCGCATTACCTGGCTCGCCGTCGATTCACAACGTAATCGCCTCCAATGCCCTCGGTACTGATCTTTTTGCCGGTGCCGGGATTGGACTGCTGGCCAGCGTGGTGATGATCAGCCTCGGCATGTTGTATATGCAGCGCGAGTGGCGCATTGCTCAGGCCCGCGGCGAAGGGTTTGAGGTTAATGCTCAGGACTTGCGTATGGAGCAAATGGCTGGCGAGCCCGGTGCTGGCCCGCATTGGGGCATGGCGCTGCTACCGATTGTTGTCGTGTTAGGGGTCATCATGCTGCCGCGCTTGCTGCTGAGCAGTGGCTTGGTCGCGAGCGAAGGCATGTTCAGTCAGATGCTGAGCTTCAGCCAGAGCCAGCCGATCATCTGGCCGAGCTTGGCTTTGGTTATCGCGACGCTAGTGGCCATTCTGTTGTTCCCGGCATTACGGCGTAACACCTTCACGCTGCTTGGGCAGGGTGCTGACGACTCGATTATGCCGCTGCTCAATACCGCTGCCGTTATCGGTTTTGGCAGCGTAGTTACGCAAACGACAGGTTTCAGTCAGTTCGTTAACTGGGTACTGTCGGTGGACTTACCGCCACTACTGTCGATTGTCGCTTCGGTCAGTGTGGTTTCCGGGATTGTGGGTTCATCCTCCGGCGGTCTGCAGATCTTTATGCAAACTCTGGCACCTAAGTACCTGGATATGGGGGTGGAGCCTGAAGTCCTCCACCGTATCGCTAACATTGCCGCCGGCGGCCTGGACTCACTGCCGCATTGCGGCGCAGTGATTGCCATGTTGATGATCATGGGCCTTAACCATAAGCAGGCCTACAAAGACATCTTCGTCGTGACGGTGCTTATTCCGGTTATCGCCGTACTTGTGTGTATCGGCGTGTTGGGTCTGATGCCAAGTTGAAAATGGAGTTATGCCTGACACAGTAAACACATTAGAGCGCCTCGTTCGCTGAGGAAACGGAGAATGTGTGTTTATAAACTCACGGCTGTTTTAATCAGTGGCGTTTCATCTATATGTAAACTCCACTCAGAGAGCCTGCCTCAGTAACCGCTAACCAGCCACGGCGACCTCTCCATTTCAGTATTTCCAAGGAGTAGAGAGGTGCGGCATGTCAGATGTTAATACGAGCTTGCATGAATTCAATCGCCAGGCGGTATGGGCGGGTTTCAAGCAGCTCGTGCCTATCTCGGTATTTGTCATCGTATTCGGGGCGGCTTTCGGACTGGCAGCTGTGCAGACCGGCTTGGATAACAGCGTGATTATGGCGATGAGCACGCTGGTTTTTGCGGGTGCCTCACAGTTCGCAGCATTGGAGTTGTGGGGGAGGGAGGTCCCAATCCTCACGCTTGTGATTACGGTGTTTGCCATTAATGCCCGGCATTTATTGATGGGGGCAACGCTCTACCCGTGGCTACGTAATTTACCGCCGGCAACTCGCTATGGTGTGATGCTCGTAGCTTCAGACGCCAATTGGGCGATGTCTTTACAAGCCTTTAGTCGCGAGCAACCGGGTATCGGTATTTTGTTTGGCGGCGGCTTGGCCCTTTGGTCATTCTGGATAGCAGGAACCTGGCTGGGCATCTGTTTTGGCGGGTTTATCAGTGACCCTAAGAGTCTAGGGCTGGATATGGTGATGGGGTGTTTCCTGTTAGCCATGGTGGCGGGAGGGGAAAAGAGCCTGCGTCTATTGATGATTTGGGTCGTGGCAGCCTGTGCATCCTTACTGGCCTATTGGTACTTGCCGGATAACACGCATGTGGTTGTAGGTGCATTGGCCGGCGGCGTGGCAGGTGTATTTTGCACGGAGAGCAAACTTGAACATTGAAACCACAGGCTATGGTGCGCTGATTGTTGTCTTGGTCATGGCTGTGGTGACGCTGGCCACTCGTTGGGGTGGCGTTTATGTGATGTCCTTTGTGCCCATTGGCTACCGTGTAAAACAGTTCATCGGCGCTATGTCCGGTTCCGTGCTGGTTGCCCTTTTAGCCCCGATGGCACTTGAGGGCGATAACGGTGCTCGACTGGCGTTATTCACCACTGGTGCAACCATGTTGATAGTGAAAAAACCGTTGCCAGCGATCGCTGCCGGCATACTGGCAGCGGCACTATTTAGGCAATTGTGATTTGGTTATGGCATGTACTCAGAGGCTGTCAGCAGAGGTGAAGCGAGCGTCTGTAGAGGCGAAGTGCGGTGCTCTGTAAACAGTCCACTACTGGGTGTGCGTCTACGCAGCGGTTGGTTGCAGGTGGGTTTTCGTTTGAAAGGCAGTTATTGTCATTTTTTTGCTTACAGGAGTCTCACCATGACACTCATGCAGCGTAGGGTCGCGCTACTTTTGGCTGGCTTACTCACCGTGGGCAGCGTGTTCGCTCAGTCATCGCCTGCTGTGCGCGTGGGCTCCAAAATCGACACCGAGGGTAAATTGCTCGGCAACATGATTGTGCTAGTGCTGGAGGCCAACGGCATCAAAACCGAAAATAAGTCGGGGCTAGGCAACACCAAGGTGATGCGCGGCGCCCTGACTGCCGGTGAGATTGACCTGTACCCCGAATACACGGGCAACGGCGCCTTCATTTTTGCTGAAGAGTCCAACCCCGCTTGGAAAGACGCTGAGGCTGGCTACGAGCGCGTGAAGGCGTTGGACTTCGAGCAGAACAGAATTGTTTGGTTAACACCGTCACCTGCAAACA